>CALXAS010000038.1 GCA_944386315.1 uncultured Clostridia bacterium
ATTTCTCTTAACTTATTCACTTTTTCAATTTTTAATTTATGTTAATAAGTTATTATAATTATATCTTATATCTTACCATATTTTTAAATATTGTACAGTGAATATCATTCACGGTTCAATTTATTTTTTGTTCGTCAAAAAATGCACAATAGTTTTGTCAAAATTTGCACAACAAATTTGTCAAAAAACGCACATCAAAATGCTCAAAAATTGCACAATAGTATTGAAAAAACACAAAAAGTATGCTATTCTAAAGATGAGGTGAAGTAAATGAAATTAACGAAAACTGGCTATATTCCAAGGTTAATAGATAAAGCAATAGAAGAAAATTTTAAAATTTTTGGAGCTATTAGTATTGAAGGTCCAAAGTGGTGTGGAAAAACTTGGACTGCTTTAAATCATTCTAATAGTGTTGTTTATTTAAATAATACGGCAGATAATTTTAGGGAAAAACATTTGGCAGAAATGGATGTAAATTTAGTATTGGATAAAGAAAAGCCTGAATTGATTGATGAATGGCAAGAAGTACCTAGCATATGGGATGCAGTAAGGTTTAAGTGCGACCAAGATAATGAGAAGGGTAAATATATTTTAACTGGTTCTAGTGTTCCTGTTAGTGATAAAATACACCATTCTGGAGCAGGTAGAATTTGTAAAATGAAAATGTATACCATGTCTTTATATGAGTCTGGCGACTCTAGCGGTGATGTTTCTTTAAAAGATTTATTTGAGCATAATGTAAAAAATCAATTAGTAAACAAAGTAGAATTAAAAAGATTGGCTGAATTAATTGTAAGAGGTGGATGGCCTGAAAGTATCTCTATGGATATATCCGGTGCTATGAAAATAGCCAAAAGTTATATAGAGGCTGTGTTGGACAAAGATATTATGGAAATAGATGGTATCAAAAGAGATAAAGAAAAAATGGAAATGTTGCTGAGGTCTCTTGCAAGAAATGAAAGTACTATTTCCACGAACAATGTTTTAATGAAAGACATTGATTATAATGTTACAGAGGAAGATATCAGCATTAGTAGAAATACTGTTACAGATTATCTTAATGTACTAAACAGACTACATCTAATTGAAAATCAAAATTCTTTTATGTATAAAATACGTTCCAGACTAAATGTAGGGAAAAATCCTAAAAGACATTTTGTAGATCCATCCTTAGGGTGTGCTGTTTTAAATATTACTCCTGAAAAATTAATGAACGATTTAGAAACAATGGGACTATATTTTGAAGCCTTATGCGAAAGGGATTTAAAAATATATGCGGAAAGCATAGGTGCTAAGTTATATCATTACAGAGAAAATGATACAGGAATAGAAGTAGATAGCATTATAGAAATTGCAGATGGTGAATATGGTGCCATAAAAATAAAATTAGGTGCCAATAAGGAAGAAGAAGCTGCGGAGAGTTTAAAAAAGTTCTACGAGCTAGCTGAAATTAAACCAAAATTCATGTGTATTATTTGTGGTTTATACAATGCTGTTGTAAGAAGACCAGATGGCATTTATGTACTTCCCATCACCGCATTAAAACCTTAAATGGCAAATGGTTTTGTTTTTTAATTTATTTTTTACTTCATTTAGAAAGGGACGAGTCTTCAACATGAATCATTATTTAGAAAAATTAGAATATCCAAAAATATTAGAAAAATTAGCAAATTATTGCAAAAGTAATATAGGAAGAAAACTTGCTTATTCTTTACTTCCTAGCAAGAAAAAAGAAGAAGTGCAAAGTTTGTTATCTCAAACAGAGGAAGCTGTTAATTTAAGTATTCGAAAAGGAACTCCTCCTATTGGTGAGATTCCTGAAAATATAGAAATGTATTGTAAACAACTAGAAGCAAATCAGTCCTTATCTATGAAGGGTTTATTAGAGACCTCTTCTATCTTTCGTATGGCAAGAGAAATGAAATCGTATCTTTATCAAGATGAAAATTTTGATTTATCAGATTTTCCTATTTTAGATGACCAGATTTCTCTTCTTTACACCAACCTTTCTGTAGAAGATGCTATTATGAAATGTATTATTGATGAAGAGACGATAGATGACCACGCTTCTGCAGAGTTATTTCGTATTCGAAAAAATATTCAAAAGGCTGAAACTAGTATCAAAGACAGTTTGAACAAATTACTACATTCTTCTTATTCCAAATATTTTATGGAACCAATTATCACCATTCGTTCTGACCGCTATGTTGTTCCTGTAAAAGAAGAATACCGCTCTCAAATAAAGGGCTTTATTCATGATGTTTCTAGTAGTGGCTCTACGGTATATATAGAACCTATTTCTGTTTTTGAAGAAAATAATAAAATTGCTTCTTTAAAAGTAGAAGAATCGATGGAAATTGAGAAAATTTTAATGCAGTTATCTAGTCTTTTATTTCCTTATATTGAGGAAATTAGAAAAAATGTATCTATATTAGGCACTTTAGACTTTATTTTTGCTAAGGCAAATTTGGCAAGAGAATTAGAAGCTACCATGCCAATGCTAAGTGAGAAAAAAGAACTCTTTTTAGAAAATGCAAGGCATCCTTTTATTACCAAAGATACGGTTGTTCCTATTACGGTATCTCTTGGTGAGAATTATTCTTGCTTATTGATTACTGGTCCTAATACTGGTGGAAAAACTGCTAGTTTAAAAACAACTGGACTTCTTACTTTAATGGCTTGTAGTGGCTTATTTATTCCCGCTTCTTCTCAAAGCCGTATTTATGTATTTGACCAAGTTTTTGCAGACATTGGAGACGAGCAAAGTATTCAAGAATCACTTAGTACTTTTTCTGCTCATATGTTACACATTATTGGCATTTTAGAAACTGCCACCTCCGATAGTCTTATATTATTAGACGAATTAGGTTCTGGTACGGATCCAACTGAAGGAGCCAGCCTTGCTATTGCTATTTTAGAAAAATTCTACCAAATGAGTGCTCTTACCATGGCAACCACACATTATGCAGAATTAAAAAATTATGCTTTTGTAACAGATGGCTTTGAAAATGCAAGTTTTGTATTTGACATTGAACATTTAAAACCTACCTATCAATTATTAGTAGGTATTCCCGGAAAAAGCAATGCTTTTGCTATTAGTCAAAAATTAGGATTATCCTCTTCTATTTTAAATAGAGCAAAAGAATTATTACAGGAAGATACTATTAGCATGGAAAAATTATTAAAAAATATTTACGACGATAAGCAAACGATTGAAAAGGAAAAAGAAGAAATTGTGAAAAATGAACATCAGATTACAGCACTTAGAAAATCGTTAGAACAAGAATATCAATCTTTAAAGGAAAAACAAAGCAGTCAAAAGGAAAAAGCCAAAGAAGAAGCCAAATCCATTCTTAGCTCTGCAAAAGAAGAAGCAAATGCTTTAATTAAGGAATTAGAAAAATTAGTACAAAATGCGGAAGATAGTTCTTCTTTAAAAAAAGCAAATGCTTTGCGCCAAAACTTAAATCAGTCCCTACAAGAACTTTCTGAAACTCCTGTAGAAGAAAATACAAAATCATATGTATCCATAAAAGATTTAAAAGTAGGACAGGTAGTAAACTTAAAAAAATGGAGTGATCCAGCTACTATTTTATCTATTGCTGGTAATAAAAAGAAGCTACAAGTACAAATAGGAAATGCGAAAATGAATATTTCTTTGCAGGATATTGAAAGTCTTGTAAAAAAAGCACCTAAACAAGAGAAATCCTTTTCTTCTACTTCTACTGCCTCCTCTTCTTTTAAGGCTAAACACGCTACTCCAGAAATTAACGTAATTGGACAAAATGTGGAAGAAGCCTGCTTTGTCATAGACAAATATTTAGACGACTGTGCACTTGCAAAATTACAAACTGTTCGCATTGTTCATGGAAAAGGAACAGGAAAGCTAAGAGATGGCATTCATCAATTTTTAAAAAAGAACCCTCATGTAAAAAGTTTCCGTTTAGGCACTTTTGGAGAGGGCGAAATGGGTGTTACGGTGGTAGAATTATTCTGCTGACAAAGTGCTATAATTCTCCATTAACCAATCATAATAGCTAAATGGTTCCCTTGTTTCTGGCACTCCATAATCTACACCATAAGTTTCTACGGAAATAGATGTAATGACTGGAGGATTCACTGGCTTATCTACTCCTTCTGTCGCACTCTCGTCTCTTGTTACAACCTCTACATTAGCAATAGCATCTACTACCTCTAGCCCTTCTATTACTTTTCCAAAACCTGCATAAAGTCCATCAATATTTGTATTATCTGCTTGCATAATAAAGAATTGTGCAGAGGCAGAATTATATCCTTCTTCTGTTAAAGCAGAACTAATATCACTATAATCGGAACGAGCCATGGCAATAACGCCTCTTTCCATTTTTAGTGTATTTTCTTCATAACCATTTGCAATAAATTCTCCTTTTATCGCATAAGCCTGTGTTTCACTACCACCATCTTGAATATTACTTAAGGTAGGGCTTCCTGTTCCATCTCCATTTTTAGAACCTCCTTGTATCATAAAATCTGGAATAGTTCTATGGAAGGTAAGTCCATTATAATAACCATTATTTGCCAAACGAATAAAATTAGCAACTGTATTTGGTGCCATATCTGGATATAGTTCTACTTTTATCGTTCCATAATCTTGCACCTCAATAGTAGCTACTGGGTTAGGAATATTTATGGTATATTTTTGATAAACTCCATAACTTACATAAGCAATTCCTACGATTAATAGTACAATTACTAGCATTCCTATTCCTCTTAATATCATTTCTTTTTTATTACTCATTATCTTCTTTTCATTCCTTTCTTTTTTGGTAAACCTCTGCCCAATAATCCTAGTTCTTTTTTACGTTTTTTGTGAACATCTAAATAAAAAGGTCCAGTACTTTTAGCAGATTATAATATTAGATTATCAAACACAAATTGTTCTTGCATTCTTTTTAATGATTGCTTTATTGTTTTTGCTCTTACTTCTCCTATTCCTTCTACATCATCTAATGCCGGTATATCTGCTGCTAATATATGTTGGAAGGATTTAAAAGATTTCACTAAATTATCTACAATATTACTTGGCATTCGTGGTATTTTACTTAGGATACGATATCCTCTTGTATATACGCCTACCTCATCATAATTATCAAAATCTTCATAGCCAAGCAATCTTCCTATGGTTTGTAGTCTTTTTAAATCTTCTAATGGTAAAGAACTAATCTCTTGCAGTACTTTCTCTGCGGTTCGCTTTTTACCTGGCGCAATATAGTCTTTTATAATTAATAGTTCTTCTTTTTCTAAATCGCCCACTAATTCTTCTAACTGCATTTCTAGTAGTCTTCCTTCTTCTCCTAATTCATCTACTGCTTTTTGTACTTCGTCTACTACTTTCATAACCATTTGTGCTCTTTGAATAGCTACGATTACATTTTCTAATGTAACAATATCATTAAATTCATATTCATTTAAAAGGCTTAGTTTACTATCAAATACTTTTTTATATTTTTCCACAGTTTGCAGAGCTTGATTTGCCTTAGAAATTACTTTTGCTGTATCTTCTAATACATATCTTTCATAACCTTTAAATATGGTAATAATATTTCTCCTCTGCGAGATACTAATTACAATTTCTCCCGTTTGTTTTGCGGTACGTTCTGCTGTTCTGTGTCTAGTTCCTGTTTCTGTTGTGGTGATATCAGAAGACGGTATTAATTGTGTATTTGCATATAGAATTTTCTTAAAATCTCCACTTAAAATAATGGCTCCATCCATTTTGGCTAGTTCATATAATCGAGAGGAAGTATAATCTACATCTAAACTAAATCCTCCATCTACAATTTCTAATACTTCTTTGCTATCTCCTATGACAATTAATGCTCCTGTTTTTGCTTTTAGTATATTTTCTAGCCCATCTCGGATTGGAGTTCCTGGCGCAATTAACTTTAATACATCTGTAATAGAAAGGTCTTTATTTGTTGTCAATGCTTTCCACTCCTATTCTTCTTTCTTACCTTTTGGGTTTGTATATAATACTTTCAAGGCATCTTGTATATTCTTCACGCCTATTATATCTAATTTGTAGGAATCTTTCAATAGTTTTTTGTTATTTTCTGGAATCATACATTTTTTAAAACCTAATTTTTCTGCTTCTTTTAATCTTTTTTCTATCATGTTTACGGCTCTTACTTCTCCCGTTAATCCTACTTCTCCCATAACCACTACATCTGTTGGAATACTGATGTTTTTAAAACTAGAGGCCACTGCTAAAATTACTCCCAAATCTACTGCTGGCTCTATAATACGTATACCACTTACTACATTTAAATACACATCTTGAGAACCTAGAGCCATACCCGCTTTCTTTTCTAATACTGCCATTAAAAGAGTCAATCGATTATAGTCAATACCGTTAGCCATTCTTCTAGGTAGACCAAACACAGTAGATGCCGTCAACGCTTGTAATTCAATTAAAAGAGGTCTTGTTCCTTCCATAGTAGCTACAATAACAGAACCTGCTGGGTTATCATCTCTTTCAGATATTAGCACAGAAGAAGGATTAGTAATTTCCACCATACCTTCATTTTGCATTTCAAACATCCCCACTTCATTGGTAGAACCAAAACGATTTTTCACTCCTCTTAAAATACGGTAAGAAAAATAACGTTCCCCTTCCAAATAAAGAACCGTATCTACCATATGCTCCAAAACTCTTGGTCCTGCAATATTTCCCTCTTTCGTTACATGTCCTATAATAATAGTAGTAATTTCTTGTTGTTTACAAATTTTCATAATACGAGCTGTAATCTCTCTTACTTGGCTTACAGTACCTGCTGCTGATGAAATCTCATCACTATACATTGTTTGGATAGAATCAATAATCACAAGCTTAGGCTTGATTTGAGAAATTTCATCACTAATGACATCGATATCTGTTTCTCCTAAAAAAAGAATATCTTCATTTTGGATACCTAATCTATCTGCTCTAATTTTTATTTGCTGAGCAGACTCTTCTCCAGAAACATAAAGTACTTTTCCCTCTCCTTTTATTTGATTACAAATTTGCAGAATAAGAGTAGATTTACCAATACCAGGTTCTCCTCCAAGCAAAACAAGAGAGCCTTTTACTAAACCTCCTCCTAATACTCTATCCAATTCTCCCACTCCAGTAGAAATACGTGGAGACTCTTTTGCCTCCACACTATTTAAACTAGTTGGCTTGGCAGCATTTGACTTTTTATCAGCCAAAAAGCTGCCATCTGCAGCTTTAGCCACCTTTTCCTCATAAAATGTATTCCACTCGTTACATGCTGGGCATTTTCCAAGCCACTTTGCTGACTCATATCCACAGCTACTACATACAAAAACTGTTTTTGCCTTTGCCATTTTTCACTCCTTTTGTATATTTCTGATTTATGCTCATTTTTACTTATATTTAAAAATTTTGTGCAAAACACTTGAATTTTTTTCAAATTATCCATATAATATATTTGACAGATGAATTTATTTTATGTATAATTTATTTAATATAGTATATAATTATTATATAAGTCCTTTATGTGCGAAAGTCAGCTTCATGCTGTGAGTATTTTAATACCTAGCCGTAAAGGGCTTATCTTCTTTATATCAAATGGATTCTTTTTACTATAAAAATTCTTCCATCCTTTTTTATAATCATATAAATCTACAATTAATCCAAATTTTTCTTTTAAAAATTTGTAATATCTCATATCCTTTTGTAAAAAAGCTCTTTGTACTGCCCAATTACAATAATCTACAATCTGCAGACACATTTCTCCTGATGGAGTTTGTGGTAGAATTTTCTGGGTAGAGTCTATAACTGTATTTAATCTATTTTCCGTATAATTTAAAGCTCTCTGTATTGCTTTTTCCAATGGCTCCTGTCTTTTTTTACTTCCTCTAGTTGCTATATAAATATAATTATTATTAGATAAGTGTAATATATTTTTGAATAAATTCGTAATTAAAGAATCATATAATTCTTGTGTATTTCCATTAAATTTCTCAAATACATGTTGTGTTTTTCTCGCCACAACAATATTACAAGAGAACGGTAAATCTTTTAATAGCGTAAAAACTTTATATCTAACTTCTGGACAATCATCTTTAGCATGAAAAGCGATTTTTGTTTTACTTATAGAAGGTATTTCACTTAAATACTCGTCTTTCGATATTTCATATTTTAACATATTAAGTTTCTTTCTTAAAAATTCTGGCTCTGTTGTCCTTATAAAACCCATGAGTAATATCTGTGATGATCCATTTTCATTTCCTACAATCCATTCACCTTTCCTATTGTAAAAAGTTGTATCACCTGATTCATCCACAAAAAAATAATTATTATTATATATGTTTCCTTGCATATATCTCTTCCTTTCAAACTCATTAGTTAATGTTTAATGAATTTGATTATACCATAGGATAAAATACATTGCATTATTTTTCATAAATTTTGTTAACAAATTTCCATTATTTTGTTGAAAGTAATCTTATTCTATACCTGACTTGAATGGGACACCCCGAAATTTTTGTCGGATTTTGGTCCATCTATAAGATGATTCATTAGTCCTATACTATATAGTGCAGTAATATACATAGCGTGTGACCACCCAAGTCCAATTACCCACTTGGATTGTAGGCTTGCATTATCTATTTGTTCCGCTAACAATCCATGTTTAGTTGCTGTATCTGTTACGAACTCTATACATTTTCCAGCTTTTTCTTTTTCTCCTACTTGTAACCAGTATAAAGCCATCCATAAAGTAGCTATTGGCCATGGATTATTTCCTCCTATATAGCTATCATTTTCGAAGCGTACATAACCTCCTGTATAAGTTCTTAATGTTAAATCTATTTTTTCGATGGTATTTTTTACTTCTTTCTCGTTTGGATCTAACATTCTAAATGGAGTAACTGCTCCTAATATGCTAATATCTAATATTTGATCTTTATTATTTCTTCTTAATACTTTTGTTTCTTCATCACACAAATGTGTTAAGCAATATTTTCTAACTCTTTCGCCATATTGTTTTACACTCTCTATTTTTTCCTGTTCTTCTTTTTGTTTTTCTGGGCTTGTATTTTTCTTCTCTCTTAAGTTTTCATAAATATGTTCCATTGCTTCAAATGCACCAAAAATAGCTGCTAAAGAATACAAATGAATTCCTTCATGCATTTCCCACAAGTCATAACTTTCGTTTTTCACAAATCTTTCTTGTTGCATTTCATTTTTTCTTTCTTGCACACATTCCCCTGTAATGTAATCTATGTATTTTTTTAAATAATGGATGGCTTTTTCGCACATATCTAAGGTTTCTTTTAAAAATGCTTTATTTTTTGTATTGTAATAATGCACATACACACCAAATACAACACTAGCTGTTTCGTCTATTTGATATCCCCAACATGGCGCCAATCTTCCATCTGTAAAGAATCTTTGTTCCCACATTCCGTTCTTGCTTTGTGTATTTTTACTAAATACCGTATAAAACTTTTCTATATCTTCATACATTTTTAGAATATCGGATGCTTTTGCTGTAAATACAGCATCTCTTGGCCAACAATAAGAGTATCTACCAGATTTGTCTTTTTCTTCATCTACTTCTAATGCTGCTGAAATACCTCCCGTTGTATGGTTTTGTAATAGAGGAAATAATAAAATCGTTCTAGTATAAATATTTTTTACTCTCTCAAATTCTCCTTGTTTATGAGAATTGAATACTTCTTTCCATTTTTCTTGTTTTCCTTCTTCTAATATCTTTAGCCCATCATGCTGTTTGACATATTTTCTCCAATATTTTTTTGCTTTTTCTAAAGCTTTATTGGTATCCATTTTTCTAATTGTCTCTATTTTTTCTTTAATTTGGTCAAAAGTATAAATTTCTCTGTTGTTATTGATGTAGACAAATATTTCGAATTCTTTTGTTTTTCCTGGCTCTATTTTTCCCACCGAGAAACTAACACCTGAGTCTCTTGCCATTCCTATATAATCTTTATCACACAATACTCCATTTTTGATTTCTTCTCCACTATTATTTAGTCTATATCCTTTTATGGGCAATTTGGAAAAGATAGAAAATGTATAATTGTGGCTATATTGCATTAAAATATTGTCTTCTACTTTTGATCCCACCATATTATTAAAACTAGATAATAATTGTGAATAAATAAGAAAATCTACATCCAATGCAATACTATTATGATTTGTCATCGCAAATTTTCTGATATAGACATTTTGGTCCACTGTTACAAAATCTGTCTGCAAGATTTCTAAATTAAAGTAAGTATTCTCTATTTGTGTATTTAACACATTGGTGTTTTCTGAATAATATTGACTATATTGATTGTTGATGTCATCATGTAGATAGATAAGTGCTGAATCATTTACTTTTACTCCTGCTTGCAAGGTTTCCACAAACTGTCTACAATCTCTATTGGGATAAAATAATCTTAGTAGTTCTCCTTTTTCACTAAAACTAATCACCATATTTTCATTTCCTACAAAAGCTTGGTTCAAATATTTTTTTCTCATAAATACCTCTCTTTTGGGCTTCTAGCCTTCTTTTATTCTTTCTAACTTTCATCTAGTTCTAATTATTTTGATTATCTGCCGATTCTACTACCTTTAAAATTTGCCTCTCTAATTCTTGCATACGTACATTTATTTTTTCAATCTCTTCATCTCTTTTTGCTTCATCTTCTATTTCTTCCTGTACAATACCTGCCATCTCTTCTATTTCTTCTTTTAAGTTTTGCAAACGATTTAATACTTCTAAACGCAAATATCTCTTGCCATATTCTTTTGCTTCTTTCATTCTTCCTAATCTGCTTACTTCTTCAGCTAGTTCATATTCCTCGCCATATTCTGGTATAATTACTGGAATTTGCGTTGTTCCCTGTATTTTCTGCTTCAAAACTACTTGACCTTCTGGCTCTCCATGTACTAAAAAGATAGTTTTTGGCTTTCTTATAAAAGAGTAAATGAAATTCAATAACCATTCTTGGTCTGCATGTCCTGAATATCCTTCTATATATTCTATTCTAGCATTTACTGCCACTTCTTCTCCAAAAATCTTTACAGTTTTGGCACCTTCTACTATTTTTCTACCTAAAGTCCCTGGTGCCTGATAACCTACAAATAGAACAGTGCTATTTGGATTCCACAAGTTATGTTTTAAATGATGTTTTATTCTTCCCACTTCGCACATACCACTGGCAGATATAATAATGCAAGGCTCCTTTTTTTCATTCAGTGCCTTTGACTCATCTGCAGTTTGTGTGAATTCTAATCCTGGAAAATCTAATGGATTATCTCCACTTTTAATAACTTTCTGTGTCTCTTCATCAAATAAATTCATATTTTTCTTAAAAACTTCTGTTGTAGAAATAGCAAGTGGACTATCTACATACACTTTGCTCCTCATTAAAGTTTGATATTTTTCTTTAAAGTTTTCTTCTTTTTGTTCTTCTTTTAATTGATTTAGCTCATATAATATTTCCTGTGTTCTTCCTACTGCAAAAGAAGGGATAACTACTGTTCCTCCTT
>CALXAS010000039.1 GCA_944386315.1 uncultured Clostridia bacterium
AAAAAAACTGCAACATGGGATTCAACTTCTAAAACTTATCAAGTAAGATTTTATGAATCAGACATCAAACAAGGTACAGATGGCGTAGTTTGTGTAAAAGCGTGGGTAACAAATAAAAGTGGAAAGAAAACCAGCGAAAAATCAATTTATGATTTTGCCTTTGCTGGCAAATCCGATTTAGGAAGCTTTACAGCTAGAATTGTTCCTAAAAGTAATACAAAATATTGCATAGGTATTAGTGGAAAAAATAATGGAGATGCTTTAAAATTAAAAACAAAAAATACAAGTGATGCTACACAATTATGGAGATTTGAAAAGAAATCAGATGGATTTTATAGAATTATTAATGTATCTACCGATAAGTCTATTGATGTAAATGGTGGAGGTGGAGCGGATACTGACGACCGTTTAATGCAATTATGGGGCTACGTATCTACTGCAGACCAAATGCAATTTATGTTACAGTCTTATAATGGAGGCTATAGAATTGTTCCTGTTTTTACAGCAGAAATGAGAGGCATAGATATAGCAGATGGTAAAATGGAAAATAATAGAGCAATAAAATTGTATAAAACCTATGATTCTAAAAATGCAGCACAAACTTTTCTATTTGAAAAAGTAGCTACGAGTTTGTATTTAAATAAAAATGCAACAAGTATGTATGTAGGAGATAAGGAAACCTTAAATGTAACTATTAATTCAGAGAGAGTTTCCAATTCTTCTGTAACTTGGAAGAGTAGCAATACAGCAGTAGCAACAGTAAGTTCTACAGGAGTTATTACAGCCAAAAGTGTAGGAAAAGCAACCATAACGGCTACCACAAAAGATGGAACCAATATTACTAAAAAATGTAATGTGACCGTACAAAATGTGCCAGTTGTACAAAAAACAGCATCTGTTATATATTCTACTCACATACAAAACTTAGATTGGCAAAAAGAAGTTTCTAATGGTGCTACATCAGGAACATCTCATAAAGCCTTAAGATTAGAAGGTATAAAGATTAGATTAAATACAAATTATTCTGGCTCTGTATTATATAGTACTCATGTGCAAAATTTAGGCTGGCAAGACTGGGTATACAATGGAAATGTGTCAGGAACAGAGCATAAAGCCTTAAGATTAGAGGGAATAAAAATTAAATTAATGGGAGAAATTGCAGACTATTATGATATTTATTACCGTGTACATGTACAAAATTTCGGTTGGCTAGATTGGGCAAAAAACGGAGCAGAAGCTGGAAGTGCTGGCTATTCTTATAGACTAGAAGCAATAGAAATTAAACTTGTAAAAAAAGGATATGCAGCACCGGGAACTACCAAAACACCATTTAAGCAAACCTATGTAGCCTATGAGACACATGTTCAAAACATTGGTTGGCAAGGAGTAAAAAGAGATGGAGATACAGCAGGAACTACTGGTAAATCCTATCGCTTAGAGGGTATAAAAATTACGCTAACTAACCAAAAATATACAGGAGGAATAGAATATCGTACTCATGTCCAAAACTTGGGATGGCAAAATTGGGTATCTAATAGGGCAATGTCTGGAACAAGTGGAAAATCCCTTCGCCTAGAAGCAATTCAAATAAAATTAACAGGTGAAATGGCGAAACATTATGATGTGTATTATCGCGTACATGCACAAAACTTTGGCTGGATGGGCTGGGCAAAAAATGGTCAGTCTGCAGGAACTACAGGATATGCTTATAGGTTAGAAGGCATTCAAATTAAACTTGTTGAAAAAGGTGAACGTGCACCTGGAAGTACAGCCAATGCTTTTAGACAAAAATAGAAGAAATCAAATCATTTATCATAAACTTTTTCATAATACAAAAATATGAAAAAGTTTATTTTTTGGCATATGAGCCAATTTGTATGCAAAATTATAGAAATTTATTTGAACTATGAATAACTTTTTTGCAACATATAAACAATAAATCTAGTAACATAAAGCAAACTTTTTTCATAAGATATACAAAAATGAAAAAAGTTTATTTTTTTGGCATATAAGCCAATAGGAGGTTTTTATGGATTATGAAATTATGATGAATGGGAATGTAAAAATAGGAATGTATGCTCCTGATTTTGAAGCAGAGACTACTATGGGAAAAATTTGTATGCAAAATTATAGAGGAAAATGGGTAGTGCTATTTTCACATCCAGGAGATTTTACCCCCGTATGTACAACAGAAATCATTGCATTTAGTAAAGCAAATACATACTTTGAAAAAATGAATACTTGCCTAATAGGGCTTAGTGTAGATAGTAATGCCTCACACTTAGCATGGCTATACGATATCTACTGCAGGACAGGGGTAAGAGTGCCATTCCCAATTATTGCGGATAGAAATGGGCAAATTGCAAGAAAGTATGGAATGATTTCTAATGATGTTAGCAATACAGAAACAGTAAGAAACGTATTTATTATAGATGATAAAGGAATTGTAAGAGCTATTTTGGTTTACCCGATGAATATAGGAAGATGCATTCCAGAAATATTAAGAATCATAGAAGCATTGCAAACAGCAGGTACAAATCATGCTTCTACACCAGCTAACTGGGTACCTTGTGAGCCAATTATTCTTGCTCCTCCGCAAACTTTTACAGAGTTACAAGCAAGAAATGAACAAATTAGAAAAGAAAGAAATGGAATGAATTGGTATTTGAGTTTTCAAAATCCGGCAAAATGTATCAATAGCAGTACAGGGGAAGAATGCAAAAGGATAGAGGAACCATAAACAATCAAAAATAAGAACTTAAATTTTTAAAATAATTTAGGTTCTTATTTTTATGAAAAACTTGTATATGATCAAGGAAATTAGAAGAAATATGTTCTTGAATTACAACTCCCTTTCGTATATAATAAAGAAAAACGAAAAAGGAGAAAATTATGGGAAGAGAAAATATCGATAAAATATACGAACTATTAGATAATATGCCAGTAACAAAAGAAAATAAAGACCTTATTCAAGAAGTAAAGAACTGTTTAGAAGATGGAGATTTTTCTGGTGCATTAGAAAAGCTAAAAATAGTATCAGAAATGAATAAAATTAGGAGAAGTATGCAACAAGCAAAGGAGCAAGATGAAGATATTTATCCGGAAGAACTAAGAAATATAGAATTAGAACATAGCTATGTAGGCATGCTACTCGCTGACCCTAAACTGATTGTAAAATATTATTTCACACATGACGAAGCTTATTTTGAGGATCCAGAGGCATTAAATATTTATAAGAGTGTTTTATTTACAGAAGGACAAGCTTATGCCTCTGAAGTTGCTAAGAAAGATTTTAACTTTGCAAAAGATTCGGAAAAAGTATATCAGCTAAAGAGCAAATGGAAAGAAGAAGCAATAGGAAAACAAGAAAACATGGAAAAAATCTATGTAGAATTGAAAAAACTATTTATCCTTAGAAAAGCTTTTTTAGAAGTTCCTATTCAAGAAGTACAAGAAAGAATCATAGAAATTACAAGCTATGAGCTTTATGACCAAATGTCTATAGAAGAAGTACAAAGTGCCATCCATCAAGTAAATGATACAGGAAAGTTTAAAAGAGCTATTTTAAATCAAAACTTAACCGAATTTTTGGAGTTAGGAGATAATAATTTAACCAATGGATTAACACTTCCTTTCCCAATTTTATCTAGTGTATTTAAAGGAATTAGAAAAGGAGAGACTATGGCATTTGCTATGCCTTCTAACTCAGGAAAGAGTAGATTTACCATAAATTTAGCGGCTTACACTTCTTTAGTGCATAAAAAGAAAGTATTAATTATATCGAACGAGATGTCAGAAGAGAAAATGAGACTTTGCCTTATCACTACTATTTTGAATCATCCAGAAATTCAAAAATTACATGGGCAAGTGTTAAGAAAAACAGAAGGGGAATTATTAGAATTTAAATTTAGACCAGATGAAGGACAAAAAGTAGAAGTAGACGAAGACGGATTTGTTTTAAAGAAGGAAAAAGAAACGCAGAAAGATTTTGTGAAAAGATTAGAAAAGGTATCTACAGAATTTAGAAAAACGATAGAAGCAACTAATTGGGCGAACAAAG
Organism: uncultured Clostridia bacterium; assembly: GCA_944386315.1. Lineage (GTDB taxonomy): Bacteria > Bacillota > Clostridia > TANB77 > CAG-508 > UMGS1663. The sequence goes on from CALXAS010000039.1 coordinate 4,061, forward strand.
AAATAAAAAATTCTATGTATTTCATTAATATTACCGACCATACTAATGATGAACTGAAGAAGGTAATTATGAATTATTATTATAAAGAGAAGATAGAATATGTATTTTATGATACTTTAAAGACAGATACAGCTAATATTGGTAATGGAGAAGAACTAAAAAAGACGGCTACTATTCTTTCTAATTTAGCACAAAACTTTGATTTATATATTTGTTCTACTTTACAGCTAGCAGAAAGTAACACACTTCCTGTCAACTTAAATGTAAATGACCTAGCAGTTAGTAGAACGGTAAAAGAAGTATTAGATACGCTATGTTTAATCAAACAAATAAATAGAGATAATCTGCAAGATTATGAGTACTCTTTGGAAGAAGTGGATACAAAATTTTTTGATTTAAAAAAATATGAGGACCCAGATGTGAGATATTATGCCTGTGTGGTAGATAAAAATAGGGCAGGAGCAAAACCAACTGTATTATTCCGTTTAAATTTAGCCTATAATGAATGGGAGGAACTAGGTTATTTGAGATTAAAGCAGAACAAGAAAAATAGTTAAGCAAAAGTATCCTACAAATTAGTAGGATATTTTTTTTGACAAAAAAATACAATTATTTTTAAATTTTAACCAACATTTTAAAAATTTTATGATATAATACAAAACAGATAGGAAAAATTCACTAAAGGAGGAAAAAATTGGCGAAAAAGTACTTAGATAAAGATGTTTTGCAAGCTACTATTGAAAGGTTAGAAGTTATATTTGACAATTTTGAGAATATCTACTTTAGCGTAAGTGGAGGAAAAGATAGTTCTGTAATGGTACAAATTGCTAATATGATAGCGAAGCAAAAAAATAAACAATATGATGTATTGTATATTGATTTAGAAGCACAATATAAAAGAACGATTGATCATATAGAAGAACTAAAACAATTATCACAAATTAGAGATTTTTACCATATTTGTTTGCCAATGGCACTACGTAATGCTGTTTCAGTTTTGCAACCGAAGTGGATTTGCTGGGAGGAAGAGAGCAGAGATTTATGGGTAAGACCAATGCCAGCAGATGTTATTAATATCCATAATGCTCCTTTTGACTGGTTTAAAAAAGGAGAAGAGTTTGAAGAATTTATTGTACAATTTGCAGAATGGTATCAACAAAAATATAATACAAAAGTGGCATGTGGTATAGGAATACGAACAGATGAGAGTTTGAATCGATTTAGAACAATTGCCTTTCAAGAAAAGAAAATTAGATTTCAAGATTATAATTGGACTACCCAAATTAAAGTAAATGATAAACATATTAATGTCTATAATTTTTATCCTATTTATGACTGGAAAGTAGACGATATTTGGGGAGCTGTTAGTAGGTTAGATTTAAAGTACAATGAAATATATGAACTGATGTATAAAAACGGAATGAGTATCTATGAACAGCGTCTTTGTCAGCCATATGGAGATGACCAAAAAAATGGACTAAATCAGTTTAAAGCATTAGAATATGATACATGGAGCAAAGTTTTAAATAGAGTAAATGGAGTAAATTTTGGAAATATCTATTGCAAAACAACAGCTTTAGGAAACATAAAATCTAGCAAGCCTGTATTTATGTCATGGCAAGAATATACCGTATTCTTATTAGAGAGTATAGGTATTTACAATCGAGATTTGATGATGCATTATTATCGAAAGATAAAAAAATTTATGATATGGCATAAAAATAAATATGGCGTAGACATTAATGATATTCCAGAAACAGCAGAAAACAAACTCGAAAACCAAAAAAAGGCGATTTCATGGAGACGTATTGCAAGAGCAATCGAAAAAAATGATTTTTATTTAAAACGACTTTCTTTTGGACAAACAAAGACCGATGATGAAGAATTAATGCGTTTAATTCACAAGTGGGATAATTTATTGTCAAAGGATACGAAAACAGACGATAAACATCTGCAAGAAGTGATTCAGTCAGAAGAATTTTTAAAAGAAAAGGTAGGGGTAAGAGAATATGGTAACGAAAATGAATAATAAATATAAAAGTTTTTATCAATATATGGGAAAAATGTTTGGTTCAAGAGTAATTGAAAAACAAACGAATGATAGAATTTATGATGATAATGATAAAGACTGGTATATGGTTATAGAAGATGACAAAGTGCAAGCTTTCGTTTCTGTCAATAGTAAAAATGTTATTAAAAACTTGTATACAGTAAAGAAAGAATATTTATCAGAAATTCTTAGATATATTAGAATGGAGAGAAATATTGCACCAAGCGTTGTTACGAATATCTATGTAGACTTATATAAAAGATCCGGTTTTAAAATTGAGGAAGAAGAAAAATTAAAGAATTTTGTAATAGTGTCTTACCAGAAGGAGGCGTAAAAAATTGGAACCAAAAAAAATAGAAATGCCAGTATTAAATGTTAGAATGGTAGATATCGATAAGGTAGTAGCAAATGACTACAACCCTAATAAAGTAGCACCACCAGAAATGCAATTATTAAAACATTCTATAGAAGAAGATGGTTATACGCAACCAATTGTTACTTATTATGATAAAGAACATGATCAATATATTGTTATAGACGGTTTTCACCGTTATAGATGTGCAAAAGAATATTTTCATTTAAAAGAAATTCCAATTGTTACCATAGATAAAGACTTAGAAAATCGTATTGCCAGTACAATTAGACATAATAGAGCAAGAGGGACACATCAAATTATAGATATGTCCCACATAGTATTAGAATTAACAGAAAGAGGTTGGACAGATAGACAGATATCTAAACATTTAGGAATGGAATTAGATGAAATTATTCGTTTAAAACAGATTACAGGTTTAAAAGAAATGTTTGCTAATCATGTATTTAGTAAGTCATGGGAAGAATTTGATGAAAAAGCACGTAAATCAACATAAAATTTAAAAAAATAGGCATACTAATAGCAGTCTAAAAAAGAAAGGATTGTGGTTGGTATGGAAAAAAATCAAAAAATTAATTGTACTGTAACTAGTTGTAAATACAATAAAAATCAAGAGCAGGAATGTGCTTTAGAACAAATTATTGTTACTCCTATAGAAAATTGTGAGACAAAACAGTCGGACGAATCTATGTGCAGTAGTTACAGGAATGCAAAATAAAATGGTTTTTCAAATAGAGCAGGTCTATTTCTTTAAAAAGGAATAGGCTTGCTTTTTTATGCAAAAAAATTATATGCAACCCCATATTGACGAAAAAAAAACTTAAAGGTATAATAAGCGTAAGAAAAATAAATAGGTTCCCAATAAAAGGACCAAAAGGAGGAAAAATATGTTAGTAACTACAAAGGAAATGTTTGAAAAATCTATAAAAGAACATTTTGCGATAGGAGCATTTAATGTAAATAATATGGAAATTATTCAAGGAATCGTAGATGCGGCAGCAGAGCAACATTCACCAGTTATTATGCAAGCATCTTCTAGTGCTATTAAGTACGCAAAAATAAATTATTTAATGAAAATGGTAGAGGCAGCTGTGGAAGAGTACCCAGATATTCCAATGGCAATTCATTTAGACCATGGACCAGATTTCGAAACTTGTAAAATGTGTATTGATAATGGATTTACATCTGTTATGATAGATGGTTCTAAATATGATTTTGAAGAAAATGTAGCACTTACTAAACAAGTAGTGGATTATGCACATGCACATGGAGTAGTAGTAGAAGCAGAATTAGGAAAACTAGCAGGAATAGAAGATGAGGTAAATGTAGCAGCAAGCGATGCTATGTATACAGACCCAGAACAAGCAAAAGAGTTTGTAGAAAGAACAGGATGCGATTCTTTAGCCATTGCCATAGGAACAAGCCATGGAGCTTATAAATTTAAAGGAGAAGCAAAATTAAGATTTGATATTTTGGCAAAAGTAAAAGAATTAATTCCAAATACACCAATTGTATTACATGGTGCTTCTACAGTTATTCCAGAATTAGTAGAAATGTGTAATAAATATGGTGGTCAAATACCTGGAGCAAAAGGAGTCCCAGATGAAATGTTACATGAAGCAAGTATTTCTGGGGTTTCTAAAATTAATGTAGATACCGATTTACGTTTAGCTATGACAGCCAATATTCGAAAAGTATTTGCAGAAGATCCATCTGCATTTGATCCAAGAAAATATTTAACACCAGCAAGAGAAGCAGTAAAACAAACAGTAGCGCACAAAATGAGAGATGTGTTTGGCTCTGCAAATAAGGCATAGTATGAAACATCCCCTTTTATTTGATATAGAGAGTTACTAAAAATAGTAGCTCTCATTTGTTTTATATAAATAGTAGCATAATTTTTCTTTTTATGTTAGGATAAAAGCAAATAGTAATTTATAGAGCAAATTGTTAGAATTAAAGTTATTACATTTTATATAGAAAGAAGATGGAAAAAAATGTTTTCAAATGTAGGAGAGTATAAACCTTGTGGGATATTTACACTAGGACATTTTATTTTAATTGTAATTACAATAATAGTGATTTTTATTACACTAAAAAAATCAGTTAATAAAAATAAAGTAGAAGTTCATAAAATTATAAAATTTGTAACAATAATAGCATATATATTAGAAATTATAAAAATAATTTATAATATAAAACAAAACTCGTTTAGAGCAGTTAATACATATGTACCACTTTACTATTGTAGTATATTATTATACGCAGGACTATTAAGTTCATTTGCAAAAGGTACTTTAAAAAGAGTAGGAGATGTATCTTTAGCAACAGGCTCTATAATAGGTGGTATAGTATTTATTATATATCCATCTACATCATTACCTATATATCCAGCTTTTCATATTCTGAGTATCTATAGTTTTTTATTTCACGGAGCGATGATATATTTAGGAATATTAATAAATAAAACAAGGTATATTGAACTAAAAAAAGAAGATTGTAAATACTTCGCAAGTTTAGTATGTTGTATGAGCGTTGTAGCATTAATTGTAAATAAACTTTTTGATGGAAATTTGATGTTTATATCAAATAATTTCCCAGGTACACCAATTGAATTTTTATACAAAATAACTAACGGAGGAACTTTGTTTACAATAATTATGATAACGTCACAAATGATAATTCCATTTTATATATCTTATTATGCAATAAAGAAAGTACAACATTTAAAGCAAAATCAAAAATTAAATGATATTAAGGATGAATTAGAAGTAGGAGTAGTAGAATATGCAAGTAAAAAATAAAAAAAGAGAAATAGTAAATGTAATAATAATTTTAATAATTCAAACAATTGTATTTATAGTAGCAGGTATAAACAAATCATATATACATATGGATGAAGCGTATTCTTTGGGATTAGCAAGTTATTATAGAACAGATATACAGGAAAATGATGATTTTTATAATACTTGGCATAATAAAGAGTATTTTAGTGATTATTTAACTGTAAACGAAAATGAAAAGAATGATTTTTCACAAGTATATGAAAATCAAAAAAATGATGTGCATCCGCCACTATATTATTTGTTATTAAGAATTGCAATGGGATTTCATATTGATAGTTATTCAAAATGGTCTGGAATAATACTAAATATAATTATATATGCATTTATAACTATATTTATGTATTTAATTATTAAGAAACTGTTGCAAGGAAATGATAGATATAAAGAAAAATCTGCTATGTTAGCTTTGGTATCTAGCTTAACATTATCGTCTATAAATAATGTAATTTATATAAGAATGTATGCATTATCTACTTTAAACATAGCAATTACGACATATTTGCATTTAAAGTTATTAGATAAAGAAGAGAATAATTATAAATTATTGTTAGCAATAGGAATATTTGCATTAATAGGCTCATTAACACATTATTATTACTTATTTTATTTAGCAATGCTATTTGTAATGTTTGTCATAAAATACCTAAAAGAGAAAGAATACAAAGAGTTGGGCAAATATGTAGGAATAATAGCTTTAGCAGGAATTATATCATTAATTATATTTCCATATTCAATACAACATATGTTTTTTGGATATAGAGGTCAAGGAGTTATAAGTAATTTAACTGATATTTCTAAGTTTATAATTAGCATATGTGAATATATTTTTATAACCAATGTATATGCTTTTAATAATACATTATTTATACTTCTAATATTTATAGTAGGCGTGATTATATACAAAAAAGTTAGAAAAATAAAAATAGTTGAAACGAAAAACAAATATGTAAAGTATTTAATGCTTCCAACATTTTTTTATGCAATATTAGTGGCAATAGCATCGCCTTTTATAGAATTAAGATATATGATGCCAGTATGTAATTTAATATTTGTACTATTTTTGTACTTAGTTATAACCTTGTTAAAAAACATTTCTAAAGAAAAAATATTAAATAAAATTATAATAGGAGTATATTTACTAATTTTAATAATGCCTTTTATATCAAATAAGATTGTTGAATTATCAATTGGAGAAGACTTTAGAAACGAACAAGAAAGTTCATATTCAAGCAAAACAGCAATTGCTCAAAAATTAAGAAGCAAAACAAGTTTACCAATAGAAGTCGTTTCAGATTTTACTGATATATCAATGGATGACATATTGCTATATATAAAAGACTTTAAATTAGAACCAGAGGTTATGTACTCTAATAAGCGTAATATTTCAAAAATGATAAGAGATAATTCAAATTTGCCAACGTTATACATATTAGATTCTAATCATAATAGATTTTTAGATGATATATTATTATTTACAAATATTAATGAATCATATATAGCTAAAGACATGAAATGTAATGAAGAAAAAATTAAAGAAGTATTTTTAAATAAAGATACTTCACAGGGAATATTGATATTTATAAATGATGGACAAAGAAATGATGATATTTTAGATGTAATAAAGAATGGGTTAGATTTAAAAAATATAAAATATTTAGACAGACTTAATGCGTGCGATGTTTATTTAGTTAACTAGAATGTTTTAATGAAATATAAAACAGATCGACAACTTACAATTTATGTTACTCTACTAATCGTTGTTTTCTCTACTCAACGATTGGTATGTTTACTTTTCACAATAAGGAATTTACAATAATATTAAAGGAGGTAAAGAAGTATGGATCAAGTAAAAATTGGAAAATTTATTGCTCAACGCAGAAAAGAAAAAAATATGACACAAGCAGAACTTGCAGA
>CALXAS010000040.1 GCA_944386315.1 uncultured Clostridia bacterium
ATTCATTATTTTCATCTGAATAGTTTAGCCCTAGACTATCAGAGTATTTTGTTCCTAACTTGAAGGTATTTCCTACTTCTATTCCTTTTTTGAAGTAGACATGTCCTTTATGGCAATGTGGACATACATCTCCTTCTCGTATGTTTTTAATATCTGCTACGAGTTCTACTATAAAATCTTCTACATTCACATTTTTATAATGATAATCTGTTTCGTTTGCTCCCACGATAAAGTTTTGCATTTGTGCTACACTTTTATCCATGATAACTGGTATAGAAATACCAACTGGTCCAGCAAATCCTACTTTTGCCTTGGTAATCCTTTCTACATCTGCTTCTTCTGCTAAAGTTACTTCTTGGCTTGCTCCTAATAACTTGGTTAGTTTTACTTCGTTAATTTCTCTATCTCCTGGTACTAAACAAGCATAAAATTTGTCGTCCGCTTTATAAATTAACGTTTTTACAAATTTTTCTGGCTTTTCTTGTAAAAACTCGCTTACCTGTTCTATGGTTCCTGCAGATGGTGTGTGTACTTTTTCTATTTGCTTTTTTTCTTCTTTTTCTGTTTGCTCTACTTCCTCACACTTACTTACTTCTATATTAGATGCATAATCACACTGATCACATAATACCAAAATATCTTCTCCTACATCTGTTATCGCTTGAAATTCTTCTGACAATAATCCTCCCATTACACCAGTATCTGCTTTTACTACTACATAATTTAAACCTACTTCTTTGCAAATTCTATGATAGGCTTCATATTGTTTTTGATAAGAAATATCGGATGCTTCTTGGTCTACATCAAAACTATAAGCATCTTTCATCGTAAATTCTCTTGTTCTAATTAGTCCTAATCTAGGTCTTATTTCATCTCTATATTTATTTCCAATTTGATATAGCGTATAAGGAAAATCTTTATAGGATTTTGCTTTCATCATCGCTGCTAGTACAAAAAATTCTTCATGAGTTGGACCTAATACATATGGTCTATTATATCTATCTCTTAGCTGAAAAATAGATGGACCAAAAGCACTATATCTTCCTGATTTTTCAAATGCTTCTATGGGAAGAAGTAATGGCATTGTCACTTCTTGTGCACCAGCCTCATTCATATGTTTTCTTACTATATTTTTCACATTTTCTACTACTTTTTGTCCTAATGGCATTTTCATATAAATACCATTTCCTATTTTTTTGAACATTCCACTTTTTACAAGCAGATTTCCACTTGCCGATTCTTCATCTTTGGCATCTTCTCTTAATGTATAAAAAAAACTTTCACTTAATCTCATATTTTTTCATTCCTTCCTTTTTCTCTTTCCAACACAATTTATTTTTCTACTTCTCCTTCCCTTTCGGGTGATGGAGCCTCCGCAGAATTATCTTCTTGTGTTGCTTCCTCTTTCTGCTCTTCTTCTTGTATTAAATCGTCTATGACAATTTGCTGATTTTCATCTAATTTATACCTAGGAAGTTCTGGAAGTTCTTCTAAGCTCTCTATTCCAAACATACGCATAAATTCCGATGTTACACTATACATGGTTGGCTTGCCTGGAGCATCTAATTTTCCTACACTTTCTATTAAGTTATATTCTAGCAATTTATAGATAGTTCCATCCGAACCTACTCCACGAATTGCCTCTATTTCTGACCTAGTAATTTTAGGATTATAGGCAATAATCGCAAGCGTCTCTAGTGCTGCTGTAGATAAGTTTGGCTTACTTCTTTTATCGATAATAGGATACACATATTCTACGTATTCTTTTTTCGTTACTAATTGATAACTATCTGCTAAACGAATGAGTTCTAATCCCCTGCTATCCTTTTTATATTCTTCCCTCATACTTTCTAAAATGCTAATGACATCTTCGCTTCCTAACTCTAATGCAGACATGAGTTCCTTTATATTTACTTCTCTTCCACAAGCAAATAAAATTGCTTCTATCATTCCTTTTGCCTTTTCTATCTCCATTTTACTAGTCCTCTCCTATTTTACTCTATGTTTGTTATTATACCATTAGTTTCCGCATTTTTCAATTTATTCTTTAAGATTTTTTCTTGCACTTTATTTCATTATATGATAGGATAAGTTTAGAATTTGAATTAGGATGGTGAAAATATGGATGAAAAAGAACCTAAAAAAATTGAAATTGTCTCGGGCGATAAAAAAGACTTAGAAGACTTAGATATTTCTCCTGTTTACCAACATATTGATATAGAAAAACCAAAGGAAGAAAAAGAAAAAAAGAATATTGTCATTCCAAAAGAAAAAAAATAAGAAACCTCTTTTTAAGTGGTTTCTTATTTTTTTTCTATTTTTTAATAGCCCCTTTTCTCTTATTCTGCTTTTATTTAGATAGCTTCTTTGTTTTCTTCTATTACTTCTTCGCTTTCCTTGGTATCTCCTTCTTGCTCAATTACTTCTAAGCTTGCTACAGATACTTCATAAGCAACTCTTATTTCAGATGTTCCATCTTCATATTTCTTTTCATACTGTCTAGATTGTACTCTTCCTACAATTCTTACTTCTGTTCCTACTGCTATATTCTCACAAAATCTAGCATTACGTCCCCATGCAATACATGGAATATAGTCTGATTTATTATAAGCTCTATTTACTGCAAGTAAAATATCAGAAATTTCTCTTCCAAATGGTGTTTTTCTGTAAATTGGCTTTTTGCAAATAAATCCATCTAATACCACTTCATTAGAAGTATTTTCTTTGCTAGGTTTAAATTCTTCCTCTTGATTTTCTGCAAATTTAATTTCTTTTGCAAATACAGTTAATACTAATCTGTTTTTTTCGTTTTCATAGCTATTATAAGATCTAAATTGCCCCTCTATAATAATGTTTTTACCAGGTTCTAAATCTTGTTCCAATAATAACCTTTCTGAAATAGTAATTGGAATAATATCTGCATTTCCACTTAAACGAGGTACTTTTAAGTCAAATATGTAGAATTTTTCTCCATAAATTTCATGACTAAATCTCTTTTCGCTTGTTACTTTACCAACTAGAATTAATTGGTTGTTTTCTGAATAATTTGTATTCAATTTTATTTCCTCCCCTACTTTTGTTTATCTACTTGTATTTTATTCCTCTTGTAACTTTTTTAGAATACTTTTTCACACTAAAACTATTATACTACCTTTTTTTGGTTTTGTCTACATAAAATGTTAATTTTTTTCAAAAATTTTTTAAAAATTGCCTATTTTACCTATATTTTACTCTTTTCTATCGTCATTTTATTTTATGATAAAGCCATAAAATTCCTGTAAGTCCCATCATATCATTTACATTTTCTATTTTAGGCATCTGTACTTCTTGTGGATCTATTGTATTTCCATCTCTTGTTTTCATGGTTCTTTGCAAGCAAATCATTACTTGCTCCTCTTCTACTGATGAAGCTGTAATGGTTGCTTTTGAATTAAATCCATAAGTAATCACTGTTAACTCTAAATCTTTTAAAATTTCCCAATTTTGTTCAATATCCACATTACTTACTAAATAAGTGGTATGTTCTAATAATTTTTTTAATATTGCTACATTTCTAAATTGCCTAGCCAATAAAATAGTTTCAAATCGAATATTCTTTATATTCTCAATACTTTTTTCTTTGATACACAATATAGAACTCTCTGGCCAACCTAATTTTTCTAATAGAAATCTTCTAATTCTATTTTCATTATTTTCTTCTGAAATAATTCCAATAAAAGGCATTTCTTTTTCCCCTTTTTTTATCTTTCCCTTTTATTGTTTCCCAAATTTTTCTTCTTATACATTTCTTTGTGTCCCATTACTATCTATGATGTAATTTTCTTTGTATAACAAATTAGAGACTGTCACTACCTGATATCCATTCTCTTCTATGATTTGATGTAACAACATGTCTAAGCTATCCGCTGTATGTTTTGTTCCATTATGACTTAGTATAATACTTCCTGGTGCTAATTTTTCTTTGATTCTACTCCACATTTGCTCTCCTGTTAAACCGGAATAATCTAACGTGTCTATATTCCATTGAATAGCCGTATGTCCTTGGGATTTCGCAGCTTGTATTACTGTAGTATTATATTCTCCATAAGGACCTCTATATAAAGTTGTCTTCTTTCCTGTTAGTTTTTCTATCTTCTTGCTACATTCTTGTATCTCTTCTATATTTTTTTCTAAACTTAAAGTATTCACATGTGGATGTGTATCAGAATGATTTCCAATTTCATGTCCTGCGTTTGCAATTTTCTTTACTGCATCTGGATATTTTTCTGCAAAATCTCCTACTATAAAAAAAGTTATTTGTACTTTGTATTTAGAAAGTGTATCTAAAATGCTATCTATATCTTCCGCTCCCCAGGCGCAATTTATTGTAAATGCAACCTTTCTTTCTTCTCTTGCTACATTATAAATAGGAAGTTCTTTGGTAGAAGCAGAGGTTTCTATTGTTTTTTCTGGACTTGTCATCATAAAAGCCATAGCAAATAAAACAATGACTGTAGTAAGAGAAACAATATAAGAAAAAATTTTAAATTTATTTAAGATAATTAACATTCTAAATTTCCTCCTCATTCCTGCTGTTTCATTGTATGCTTTTCCCTTATATTTTATTCTTTTCTAATCAAATAAAAAGTATCAAAAAGGTTAACCCTTCTTGATACTTTTTTACTATCTATCCCTCGTCAAAACGTGACTGTATAATTCTCCAGCGTGGTTTCTGTTTTTCCACATCCCAGAGCATAACTATCAATTGTACTTGTTGTTTTTCCACATCCTAAAGCATAACTATCAATAGTACTTGTATTTTTTCCACATCCTAAGTTATAACTATCTATGGTGCTAGTATTTTTTCCACATCCTAAACTATAGCTATCTATGGTACTTGCATTCTTGCCACAACTCAAGGCATAACTATCAATAGTACTTGTATTTTTTCCACATCCTAAGCTATAACTATCTATGGTGCCGGTGGATTTACCACAATTTGTCGTATATCGTTCTACAGTGCTCTCGTTTTTTCCACAAACTAAATACTGATGAGTTGTATAAGTAGTCTCATTAACATGTGATTGATTATCATTAATATGTGTGTGCGTACTCTGTCTTTCAGGTTGTCCACAAGAGGAATGTGTTATATAACAAGGACAACTAATATAACCATCATTTAGACTTCCTCCACCCCAACAACCAGTAGTTGCGATTGTACAAGTTGCGTTACAAGATGTACTATGAGAATGGTAAACTGGTTGTCCATAACAACCTCCTCCACTGCTAGCACTTCCACTATGTTTATGGTATACAGGTGTTGTGTAGCATCCTCCTCTTGTACTGGAGTTTCCACTGTGTTTATGGTATACAGGTGTTGTATAGCATCCTCCTCTGGTGCTAGAATTTCCTGTATGTCTATGATACACAGCTACTGTATAGCATCCTCCTCTGGTGCTAGAGTTTCCTGTATGACTGTGATACACAGCTACCGTATAACAACCTCCTCCTGTGCTAGAACTTCCTGTATGTCTATGGTAAACTGGTGCTGTATAACATCCTCCATTAGTATTGGTATTTCCCACATGTGTATGGTAAACCGGAGTAGTATAACAGCCTCCTCCATTAGTTTCATTTCCTGTATGTTTATGGAAATTTTCTGTTACAGAAAGCATATTGCTTACCGTTTCTTTTCTATTTTCTTCATTATCTACTGTTAATACATGTAAATAATAATTTCCCGGATTTTCCATAACTAGAGAAACAATATCATCTGCTTCATCAAAACTTTTGGTATACTTGTCTTTTTCTGTTCCAATTAGTCCACTTTCTGAAGATAATACCCACCCACATTCGTCCACATCTATATCGGTATAAGATAAGTGGGTTACTTGTGCATCTACAGTTGGCGTTCCTGTTTGTGTTTTATCTCCGTGAGAATACAATATTAGCATTTATTGTAACATTTGCCTCACTATAATAATCTTCCACCGAATAATGAATTGCTCCATCATATTCTACACCTTTTGGATAATAAATAGTGTGAGAACCTCTGTTAATAATATATACATCTGTATATTGTGATACATCCGCAGAAGGATCATTCATCGCCTGAATAGTCTGGTAATCTGCTCCATAATTTAAAGAATCCAAACCTAAGCTTGCTATATCTATTACCCAATAAGTGTCACTATCATTGACATTTTTTACATCTATAAACATGGAGGTATTAGTATATTCGTTTAAAACAGGTAATGTTTTATTTCTAGCATAGTACTGTTCTACTTTCTCTGCTAATTCACTAATATCTTGCTCAAAATCTGTTTTAGTTTTTGTATTTGTAAGTCCATCTACATTCGCTGCTACCGTAAAAGCTAATAGTGATAAAATAACAATAGTTACTACTAATGCTATTAAGGTAACTCCCCTTTCCTTATTTCTTTTCTTCATAGCAACTCCTCCTTTTCTTCCGTTTATCCTTACTTCTATTTTACTACTTTTTTAAGTTTTATTCAACATTTTTCTACTAAAATTCTAGGAATTTTGCTCTTTTCAAAGTATTAAAACAAGTTACTTAGGGAGAAGATTTTTACCTTAATTTCAGCTTAATCATACACCTCTATAGCCTTGATAATTTGCCTCTTTACAGCTCCTAACGTACAAGTAATTAATGTCACCTCTCTTTCTCCTTTTGTGTCTTGAGAAAGACAAGAAGTATCTGTTGGACTTACTTTAAATGTGTCATAAATTTGATAAGTTATTTTTTGATCATAAGTATCTGTCAGTATTAAAATGTCTCCTTTTTCTAATTCTTTTAATCTTCCAAATGTTTGTGTATAATTATGTCCTGCAATACACAAATTGCCAATTCCATTTACTCTAGCCCCCGCTGTTTTCGTAACAGCAACCTTTAGTGCCTGGTCACTTGTTTCTGACAAAATATATTTTTCTAAATTCAATTTTGGAATTTCTATTTTTCCAATTACGGTATATCCTTTCCATTCTCTAGGCAAATTCGTATATTCCGGTAAATTTAAGTTTTCTTCCTCTTGTATTTTTATTTCTTCTCCCTGATAATTCTCTATTTTTATAGGAAGTTTTTTTGCTGTTTCGTAGTTTTCCATTGAATTGATATCTATTTGTTCCAATAAGATAATGGATAATGCAACTAAAAACATAATAGCAAATAGAATGCCAAGTAATAATTTCCCGTTTTTACGATACATTTTTTTGTTTAATACTATATATCATATAGATAAATGCTAGAATTACGAATGCGTAAATCACATACTCTACTAAACTGGTTCCCGTTTTCGGAAGCTCTGTATCTTCTTCATTATTTACTACTGTGTTTTCTACAGTATTTGCAATTGTGTTTTCTATGGTATTCGTCATAGCTGCTTGTTCTTGTACATCTACTGTAATGCTTTTGGTAGTAATAACACTATTGCCACTTTCTAAATTTAATAAACTAACGGTAATTGTGTATTCTCCTGCTTTTGGAAAAGTGGCTGTAACAGGTGTCTCATTTTTAAAATCTCCCTGAATAGGGAATCCTTCTTCTGGTCCCCAATAACCAGTTTGTGCAATGTCAATGTCTGCTCCCAAAGAATCTTTTGCTATTAACTTAGGAGTAGCTGGTCCAGATACATCTACTTTTACTCTTACCTTTGTATAGGTTGGTGCACTTTTTCCTTCTAGTACAATGTTTACTGCCTTTGCTTCATTTTCTACCACTATCCCATCATAGGAAATAATAAAATTTACTTCATCGGTTGCATATACACAAGCACTCATCATTAGTAGACATACTATTAATACAATAATCCTTTTTATTTTCATAAATAGTCTCTCTCCTCTTTCTTGTTTTCTATCACTACATGTATATGGAGGCTGACTTGTCTATATTCCTATATTTGTATCTCTTTTATTTGTTTTTCTATCTCTGTATTTTCTAGCATTCTACTTGCTACCTGTATAAAATTCGTTTCTCTATCTGTTAAATAAATTTGAGTATTTGCAGAGAATGATTCTCCTTCTTCTTTTTGTTCTAATAGCATTTCTTTTAATTGTTTACTTACTAATTTCCCTGTATGGATAATTTCCACTGTATCTCCTAACTCTTCTTTTATTAATGGCTCAAATAAAGGATAATGGGTACATCCTAATATTAATGCATCTACATTTTTCATATCTTTTAGATATTCTTTAATTGTTAATTTTGCTACTTCATTACTTATCCATCCTTCTTCTGCCATTGGTGCTAAAAGTGGGCAAGCTTTACTTTTTACTTCTATTTCTGGAATTTCCTTTTTTAGCTTTTTTTCCCATCCATTACTACGAATCGTTCCTGCTGTTGCTATCACTCCTACTTTTCTTAAATTTTCTTTCTTTTTTATATATTGCACTGTACTATCTATAATTCCCATGATAGGAATACGATACCTTTTTTGCATTTCCTCTAAAGCTTGACTAGTTGCTGTTCCACAAGCTATTACAATTGCTTTTACATCTTGCGAAATTAAAAAATCCATTCCTTTTTGTGTCAACTGTATAATACTTTCTTTTGATTTGCTTCCATAAGGGAAACGTTTTGTATCTCCTAAATAGATAATATTCTCTTGTGGTAGTTCTTTTTTTACTTCTTTTAAAACAGTAAGACCTCCCACCCCTGAATCAAACATTCCTATGCTTCTATTATCCATATTTTGTTTTCTTCCTTTCCTAATTTTTTCTATTATATCTTTTTTTAGAAATAAATCTACATTTTTTTACACATTTTTTATTTTCTCTCATAAGATATAGTAATAAGCTATATGCTTAAAATAAATATAATAGAAGGAGCGTAAATATGATGGAATTCGATAAAAATGTATGTCCTGTTTTAGATGTAGACGGAATTATTGCCTCTGGTAAGCAATTCGACTTAGAAATAAGACTTCCTGAAGACAATCGTAATGTTATTTATGGCATTGTAAAAGATTGTTATGGAGATCCAGTATGTGATGCTGTTGTAAAATTAGTAGAAATTGTTTGTGAATGTGGAAAAGAGGAAAGAAGACCTGTTTCTCATACTTTTACAGATAAAGAAGGCGAATTTGTATTTGGACCTTTATGTAATAACAAATTCTATGCTATAGAAATTTGGGTAGATAAAACAACCCATTCAAGTTTAAAGTTTATCTACCCTCATAAAATTCCATAATTATCTCATAGCTTTCTTTTATTGTATAACTATTATATAATAATATTTCTAACATCCTTTCAATTAGCTTTTTATTTTTGTTATATTTCTTGCTAATTTCATTTATAATCATTTCTTCATTAGTTTTCATATCAAAAATCTCCTTTTTTGTAAAATTTACTTGCATTACTCAAAAAAGAAGATTATAATAAGTCTGTTCATATATTGTATATTCTTTTTTAAGTAATATACATAGAGGTAGCGTTTGGTATTTGGCTATCTCTATTTTTTTGAATATACAATATTTCCTTGTCGAAACTATATCATTAATTTTACATATGTGCAACACTTTTCGACATTATTTTTATATTTTTTACCAGTTGGATAAAGTATAGCATATATATTATCCGTTTTGGCGGAAAAAAAAGAAACCAATTATAAAACTGATTTCTTTCTTCTTTTTCACTATTTTCCCATTAAATAGATAATTATATTGTAACATATTTTTTAGATTTTGTGTGTCGAAGGGTGTCGAATAAAAAACTGATATCAGCCCAACTACGACAGATATCAGCCATTCCAATAAAACGACAGCGAATAAAAGCTTTATTCTTTTAAAATAATAGCATAAATTTTTCATGCTGTCAAAAAAAAGACTATTACTAGTCTTTTACTTTGTTATTGCTATTGTTGCTATCCCATTGTGATTTTCAATTATTTTTACTGCTTTTGAATTTGAAAAAGTATGCATATAACAATGATGTATAGATAATACTGCATCTTGAAAATTGTCATCTTCCTCTAAATCAACTACTTTTAGTCCTATTTCTTTCGCTTTCTTAGTATTTATATGTCTAGAATGGATTTTAGTCATCTCGTTATTATTTAAATATGTTATTATATTTTCTATCTTTTTTTCTTTTTCTTTTTCTGGCTCATCTCTAAACATTGCCCCATTATATAACCATTCTTTCATTAATTCTTTTGATAATTCTATAGCCTTATAACACTGTTCAATAAATGCTGGAGGATACTTTGTTATTATGGGTTGCCATACTGGAATAGTTTTTGGATTTTCTATAATTTCTTTTCTAGCTTTCTCAAATTCCTGAATTACTCCATAACATGGTGTTCCACCAAATTGGGGATCTACTGGTCCTATATTAGAGTGCTTTCCCATTATTATTTCTGTTCCTATACAAGATAGCATTGTTCCTCCAGACATTGCTAATTGAGGCACAATTACTCTTATATTATCACCAAATATTTCTCTCAAATAGTTACCTATTGCTTCTGTAGCAGTTACTTCTCCTCCTGGCGAATGTATTATTAAATCTAATCCTTTAGTTTTATCCAAATTATTTATTGCTGTCATAAATCCAGTCATATCTGTATCATTTATTCCTACATCTGGATGCTTACTATTTGATAAAAAACCAGAATAATAGCAAATTACATTTCTTCCAGTTATTTCATTTAATTTTTTTATATATTTTCTTCTCACTATATCTAGTGGACTTCCTGGATTTTGCTGTTTTATTTCATTCATTATTTCATTCCAACTTGCCATTCTAATTCTCCTTATACACTAGCATAACTATTTACATCTAAAGAAGATTTTTTACTATAGTCATACATAAATATTTCCTTATAATAATAGTCTTCATCACTGTTAGTATCTTTTTCTTTCTCTACTATATTCAATCTCTTGTATGTGTCAGCTATTTCATCTAAGATATTTTTATCTAATTTTACATCATTCTTATTCAATATACTAACATCTCCATTCTCATTAATTCCTAAAATTATAATTTTGCTCATTTTATCAACTCCTTTTATAAATAGTATTCCCATCATCTATAAAAAGTAATTAATAAAATTTTATTTATTATATATTTATATATATTCTTCTGTCAATATTATACCACAAAAATTCACACTTTGCAAATCAAAAGTGCACAAAACAGTAATAAAGAATAAATTTTTTTAATATTCATGTTTATTAGTATTTTATTTACAGTTTATGGTAATTGTATAGTTG
>CALXAS010000041.1 GCA_944386315.1 uncultured Clostridia bacterium
TTAATCATTCTATCAATTGTCTCTGCACAAGACTTTGTATGTAATGTTCCAATTACTAAATGTCCTGATTCTGCTGTTTCAATAGCAGCATCCATTGTTTCCCTATCACGAATCTCTCCTACTACTACAATATCACAGTCTTCTCTTAGAGAGTTCTTAACACCATCACTGAAAGAAAGAGAATCTCTACCACGTCCTACTTCCTTTTGTACAATAATGGATTTTTTAGAAACATGTTTATATTCTACTGGGTTTTCCAATGTTAGTATCTTTCTATTTTGATGTTCATTAATATCATTAATTAAAGCATTTAAAGTTGTGGTTTTACCAGAGTTTGTTTTTCCTGTTACTAGCATAAGTCCTTGTGGTTGATAAGTCATTCTCCTTACAATATCCGGAACACCTAGGTCTTCATATCGTGGAAGTTCATTTTTAATTAATCTTAGCGTAAAAACTGGTACTTCGTCTGAATAAGAAATGTTTACTCTCAAACGAATATCCTCAAATTCAAAAGAAGCATCTAATTTTCTGGTTTCTTTATATACGGCATCTTTGTCCAAATTTCCTCTTACGAAATAGTCATAGGCATCATACATATCTACATCTGTTAATTCATGCATTTCTTCAATAGGGACCAAATCTCTTACAATTCTAAGCATTGGTTTTAGTCCACATATTAAATGTACGTCTGATGCATCTCTTTGTTTGGCTATCTCTAGTATCTTGCTTACATTTAGCATTTGTTTATCTCCTTTCTTTTAGAAAATACGTAACTTTTTATTTAATTCATCCAATGTGGTATATCCTGTTAAAATTTTATTTAATCCATCTATCACTAAAGGTCTGTACGTTCCTTTTAAGGCTTCTTTTCTAATTTCTATACTAGAAGCTCCTTTCATAATTAAATCTTTGATTTCATCACTAACAGATAATACTTCAAAAATTGCAATTCTACCATAGTATCCTGTGTGATTACATCTCTCACAACCTACTACATCAAAAGTAGTTTTTCCATTAAAATCTATTTGAGAGCCATATCTATCTGCTATTTTTTGCATTGTATCTTTTTCTTCTTGTGTGAATTCTCTTTGTCTTGCACAATGCTTACATACTCTTCTTACTAATCTTTGAGATACTGCTGTTGCTAAAGTACTAGAGATATCGTAATCTGAAACTCCCATTTTTCTAAGTCTTGTAATAACCTCTATACTATCAATGGTATGGATAGTAGACAACACATAATGTCCAGTTTGACCTGCTTGCATAGCAATTTCTGCTGTTTCTCTATCACGAATTTCTCCCACTAGAATAATATCTGGGTCTTGTCTTAATACAGTTCTTAAAGAATCCGAAAAAGATGTTTTTATATCAATTTCTATTTGGTTTAATCCTGGTATACGAATTTCTACTGGGTCCTCTATGGTAGTAATATTAATCTCTGGTCGATTCAAGTAATCTATAATACTGTATAGAGTTGTTGTTTTTCCTTCTCCTGTAGGTGCTGCTACTACTGTAATACTATTTCTTTTATCAAAGCAAGCTTTTAATAGCTGTTCATCATTTGGGAAACCTAAGTCAAATATTTTTTGTATACCTGCATTTTTCTTTAATAATCTTAATACAAATTTTTCTCCATATACATTTTTTTGAGAAGATACACGAATATTGTAATCTGGATACAATAAAATTCTACCATCTTGTGATTCTTGCTTTTCTTGATGCATATTGGAAATTGCTTTTAATCTTCCTATAATTTGTTGTTGCTTTTCTTTTTCTATACTAACTGCTGTAATTAATTCTCCATCAATTCTGTATCTAACACGTACCTCATTTTCCATAGGTTCAATATGTACGTCACTTGCTCTTTTTTCCATAGCGGTCTTGATAATTGTATCTACTAATGCAGAAATATCTCTATTGGTATTAATATTATCCGATGCCATACCCTCCATAGAATCTAATACGGTTTCTATATTGGTTTCAAAAGTAATATACTTGTCCATAACAAGACCTTTATTTAATAAGATAAGTCTTACTGTTTCTATGGACCTTCTGTTAGAGGTATCTGCAAAACATACTTTTATTCTGCCAGCTGCCACCTCAAAAGGAACCGCCATATTTTGTCTTGCGATATCTAAGGAAATATAATCTGTTACATTAATTTTAATATCATCTTCTTGTAACAAAATAGCTTTTTCGTCTAATATGTCTCCAATTGCCTCAATCAATTTTTGAGGATCACATAAATGTAGAATATTAATAATATCCCCTAATTTCTTTCCCGGATACTGTTTTTGATACTCTAATGCCTTATTAATGTCTGCTTCTGTAATTAATCTTCTCTTTGCCAACTCTATACCAATTGGCTGTGTTTGTTTGGATGCCATAATACATGCTCCTTTCTTTTGTACTCTATTCCTATTATACTACAACCTTTTTATTTAAGGTAGTAGTTTTTTGAAATTACTTAAAATTACCAATATTTTAATACATAATCCACACTAGTTGTATAATTGTTAGAGCCTTCTAGTACCATATCTACTGTAACAATTGTTTTTAAAATTCCACTTTCCATATCTAGTTCTGTTCTTTTATCGAATTTACAAAACAAAATATGACTACATATTTTTACTTTATTTCTATAAATTCCATTGTCTGGGCTTGCTTGATACGTATAGGTTACTCCATCATTAAACACAATTTCTGTATCTGTAAAACTTAAAAAGTCTGTACTTTCCTTTACATCCTCTATAAAATACATATTAAATTTATTAAATTCGGAAATATATCTTCCTGTATCTGCTATATAAGAAGCATTTGAGAAAAAATTATCACTTATTAATGCTAATATACTCATAGCAATGGTAATACCAATTAAGTACACAATTAAAGCAATTAGTGTTACACCTTTCTGGCTTTTCATGCTATCTCTCCTTACATTTCTTTAATTTTTAATTTTTCGACTGTAAAACTATAATTTTCATCTTGTAATTCATAAGATATGGTTACTTTTACAATCTTAATAATATCTGCTTTTGTAGAATCTATGTCACTATAATTTGTTACTTCAATATTTGCTGTATAATTATCGGACATTAAATATCTCTCTCTAATATTTCCCATTAAATTTTCTGTTGTTACTTCTGCATAAGGCAGTCTATCTGTATCTTCTAAGATAATAATAGCATAATTCACTGCCATAGCATTCATTCTAATAGAAATATTTTGGTAAAATATTTCTACAAACATGCTTGCAATTAGTCCTGCAAATAAACTCAAAACAATTAGGGATACGGCTATATCTACCCCCATAGCTGCCTTATTTTCTTTGCACTTTTTTAAAAATTTCATTAGCACCACCTACATGTAAAAAAATTCATGATTATCATTATCAAAATATTACTAATGCACAAATAATACGCTATTGGTATATTTTCTATGTTAGCTTTCGTATTCTTTTTATACTTTATTCTACTTTTCTTTAACTTTTCTAATAAAATGGTGAAAGAAATAGAAAGTAAAGTAAGTATCACTGTTAAAATAGCACCTATTTCATAAGTAAAAATTGCCATGATAAATATTAAGCTTAAATTTTCTAATGCATAACTACTTTTCAAAGTTTTTCTATAATGGTAGATTTCTAAAATATTCCATAATGCAATAAAAGTAAGATATATAACATATCTATATATATTCTCCTTTTCTAATATACATAGATATAGCATATGCACAGAAATAATCACCATTTCATATAAAACAACAGGCTTTGAAACCATATGTCTTTCTTTATCAATTCCAGCTATAATAAAAAGACCTGCTATATATAATAATCCAAAACCTAAATAAATCCATTTATCCATTTGTAAGGATTGCAGATTTAAAGATACCGCAAATAAAAGGAATACTAAACCAGCGCATACCTCTAATAATAAATAACGTATTCTAATTTTTTGCCCACAATATCTACATTTTCCTTTTAGAAAGAGATAACTCAAAATAGGAATCATATCCCAAAAGGAAAGCTTGTGATTACAATTTGGGCAAAAAGACCTTTCATGTGTAATATCTTTATGTAGAGGAATACGGTATACCGCTAATGTAAAAAAGCTACCAAATACAGTTCCCATACAAAAAATTAAAAAATAAAAAATGACTATTTCCATCTTCTCTTACCTTTTTTAAAAAATAGAGGTTACCTAAATACAATGATATTCTATAGGCAACCTCATATTTAGTAAAATCCTAAATTGCTTATAATCTTATATAAACTAATTTTATCTTGTTTCTTCTTGTATATATGCAATTAGGTTTTTCATTTCTTTGTTTTCTTCTGCTGATTCTACATAAGTTTCATTAGCTGCATGTTGTGCTTGTGTTACAACACCATTATCACCTAAAATCATAGCAATACTTACACCTGCTAAAATAATAAGAACGATAATAGTAACAACTAAAGCTACTAAAGTTACACCGTTTTGACCTTTTAACATAAAAACCTTCCTCCTTATTTCTATTTTTTTGTATATATTTATATATGCATAAATATAACCGAAATAAAATTATTTTGTTCCAGTATTATTAAAGAATGAGCCTGATGAATCTGGATTTTTTACTGTATTATCTATAATTTGTTCATTTCCTTGTGTAGTTTCTGAATTATTATTGTTTCCACTGTTTGTTTGTGTATTATCTGTTGTATTACTATTAGAAGTACTAGAGCTTGCAAATGGATTTGCTTTTCCAGATACATAGCTATTACTTTGTTTATATACATTTAAGTCTGCTCCTTCAATAGTATAAACAACATTGGTTGTATTCAAACGAGAAATTTCTCCTTCTAACTCTTCTTTTATTTCGTTAGGTGCCACATAAGCAATAGCACTTGGTACTGTTTTTGTTAAAGGATTGTAATCGTAAAAAACGACACTCAATAATAACAAAATCGCTACACATAGTAAAATAGTAATAATTCCTTCTTTCAAAATTGTTTTTACCATAACTTTACTTCCTTTCTCATTATTCTGCTACTTCATTTTGCGTAGTTTCATTTGTTTGTGTATTTGTTGTCTCTGTATTGGTTGTATTTGTATTAGTTGTGTTCGTGTTAGTTGTGTTATTTCCCGTTTCATTATTGGTTGTAGTTTGTTGTACTGTTTGTGTAGATGTATTTCCTTGAATTGCTACATTTCTTACAGTAAATGTAGATCTTAAAATATTTCCTTGATTTGGATTTAAAGTAAATCCTTGTATTCTAAAGTTTAATTCCCCATCATTTTCAATAGCGGAAATAAAATTCGTAATTGCTATATAGCTTCCATCTACTGTAAAATTCATATTGTACATTCCAGTTGTTCCTGTGTCGTTAGAAACAATTTGAAATTCTATATTTACACCTTGTTTCTTTGCATGATTTCCTAATCTTGCCCATAAATATTCAATCGTATAGCTTTCTTGCTTCATAGCATCTAAAATTTCTTGGTCTGAACTCACATTGGTTAAATTAAGATATTCTTGTTTTGCTTGCTGAAAATTTTTGCTTGCTGTTTCTAAATCACTTATTTTCTGAGGATAAGCCACATCAATATATTGATTTAATTCTCCTATTTTTTTGTCTAAATTTTCATTTGCCTCTGCAATTTGTCCAATTCCCAACACATGGATGTTACCAATACTAATACCACTACTTAAAGCAAAATAGACAGCTACACCTAATAATATGATAATAATAATTAGTAATAACTTTTTCATGGCAACTCTCCTTCTATGACAATTTTAATCACATTACCCTGTTTTACTCCTGATGTAGAAATAGTGTCCCTTAAAATTAAGTCATTTTTTATTCTTCCTACAAAGTAACCTAATTGGTCATACTCGCTAGATTCTGCATTAATTACGATATGTGTTCCAGAGGTATTTTGTATAGAGGTAATGGTTACTCCTGTTGGAATAGCATACATAATTTCACTTAGGAGTGTTGGTATAATGTCTTTTGTTCGATTGCTATCTGTTTTTGCTTGTCCATATTCTTCTAAATCTTGTGTCATTTCTTCATAAGTAGTTGTTTTGCTATTAATGGTTGTTAAATCTTGGTTTGCCAAAGAAATTTGTGTAAGTGTTCCTTGTATATTATCTTCTACTTCTTTTTGCCTACTTGTAAATTGATTATTTAAGAAAATAGAGAAGCCTGAATAGATTAAAAATAAACATAAAATTCCAATTGCTGTTCTTAATAACCACCTTTCGGCTTTATCTAAGCCTCCTTTTAGGCTAAAAGAAAAATTAATTTTCTTTTTAGGTTGTCCTGCATTCGTAGAATTCTTATTTTTCTTTCCTCCAACCTCAATTTTCATCCAATCAGGTAGACTTTCCATCAAACTTGCTTTTTTGAAATTCATATTTCTAATTCCATATCCTAAACCTTGCATAGCAAGAGCAATAGCAGAGTTTACTTCAATGTAGTCTTTCATATTCACTTTTACACTGTTTGGTATAAAATATGGTTTTAATATTTCGCATTTTTGATCTTTTAGGTACTCTTGGAAATATAAATCAATATTATTAATAACACATGCACTACCAGTAAGATAAATTGTATCAATTTTATTTAAAGAATTATCTACTATTGTTCTTACTTGTTCTACAATTTGATACAAAGTAGGCATAATGTCTTCCAAATACAAATTTTCTTCCTCTTGAAGTTCTTTTCCTTCCATTGTATAAATAGTAGAATTTTTGCAGATTTCGTACGCCTTAGAATAAGAATTTTCTTTTTCGCTAATACTATCTAAGATAGTTTTCATTCCGTTTTCTATTTTATCTACATGATATACTTTCTTGTCAATAATAGTGGTTACTGTTGTTTTTTCTTCTATATTAACAATCATATATCCTTCTTTTGCTTTTAAATTTGCGATATTTGCTATTGCCATAGGCATTACTGTAATTGTTGATACAGAAGCACCCTCTAAATCTTGTAGCTTATTATTAATTTCTATTTTATTAGTAGAAATATAAATTGCCTTTATCTTTTCTTTGTCTTGTAAATCTGACACTAAAGCATATCTAGTCTCTAGTGCATTTCTATTATACCCTTTATCAAAACAATAAGAATCAAATTCTGTTTCAATAGCCTTTTTTAAATCGTTTTTATTAAGCAAGTTAAAAAAGTAAAAATAGTTATATGTTTCTTCAGACAAATTAATACTTACAGGAACTTTATAACTGTATGTTTCTGCAATAATTTGTCGAATAGCATCTCCTATTCTATCGTAAAATTTAATACCAAAAGACTCTACTTTTACATCGTCATGGTCTCTTACTACTTTTGCATATTTTATTAAATTATTCTCTACATATAATCCTAAGCAACTAGACATGATATCTCCTTTGTTTTTCAAGATTTACAATATTATTATTCGACACAAAAAAACAAAAAATACTGGTTTTTTTATGCAATTTTTCTGCTAAATTATTACAATTCTCATATATTCATGACCTTATTTTATCTTTTTTTCTGTAAAAGTCAATACATTTAATATACTTGTAATGTAAATGTAATTTTTTTGTAATATTCCATTTTTTGCATATTTTTTTCATTTTTTATGCAAAAAAATCCTAGAGAATAAATGTACTTCTCTAGGATATAAAAAATCATTACGGATACTTTTTTATTTGATAAATAATGCTAAAATAATGACAAGACCAGCTATTATTCTGTAAATAGCAAATCCTTTAAAACTTCCTTTTTGTAGGTATTTTAGTAAAAATTTAATTACAAAAATGCCTACAATAAAGCTAGTAAATACACCTACAAAAAATGGAATGCTAAAAACAAAGTCTTTACATTTAAAAATAGTAGCTGCAAGCACAATTGGTGCAGATAGCATAAAAGAATATTTTGCAGCAGATTCTCTTTCTATTCCCATTGCTCTTGCGGTTGTCATGGTAATTCCTGACCTAGAAACACCTGGAATAAAAGCTAAGCATTGGGAAAGTCCAATTAGAAAAGTTTGTTTTAAGGTCATTTTTTCGTAGGTTACTTTAGATTTTGCTTTTTTATCTACAAAATATAAGATAATACCCATTACAATTAAAGCAATTGCAATAATAATTGGTTTCTCTAATGTGTTACCTGCAAATTTATCTAGTAAAAATCCAATAGCTCCTCCTGGAATAGTAGCAATAACAATATACCAAAACATTTTTCCTTCAAAACTTTTTTCTTTTTTCACTACTTGACGATATCCACCTTTTATTAAGGCAAGCCAATCTTTAAAAAAGAATATACCAATGGCTAGTAAAGTACCAAAATGCAGTGCTACATCAAAAGCTTCAAATGCAATATTAAAACTTTCCGAGTTAGTCCATCCTAACAGCCATGGTATAATTGCCAAATGGGCTGAACTAGATATTGGTAATAGTTCTGTTACTCCTTGTATCATTCCTAAAATTAATGCTTGTATAATATTCATTTTTCTTCCTCTCTTTCGTCTGTATGATTTTCTATCATTTTATGCGAAGTTAATTTTCCATTTCTTTTAAAATATTATAAATTGTGTCTCTAATAAATTCTGCTGAAGTAAGTGGTGCTACTTTTCCTGGCAAAGATAATGCCCATATTGTTTTTATTCCCTCTTTTTTGCTTGCCACTCTATCTACTCCACCTGGATTAGAAGCCAAATCAATGATTAAACATTCTTTTTTTAAGTTTTTCAAGCGTTTGGCATCCAATACCATGGATGGAATAGTATTAATGACAATATCATAATTTTTTAAGGTTCCATCTAATTCATTTAATCGAATTGGTACATATCCATAAGCTTTTATCCATGCTAAATCCACATTTTTTCTAGCTTCGCAATATACATTTGCACCAATTCCTTTCAACATGTGAGCTACTATTTTTCCTACTCTTCCATATCCCATTACCAAAACGTCACTTCCATGAATGGTAGCATTGGTTTCTTCCATTGCAATTTGGATGGCTCCTTCTGCTGTTGAAATCGTATTTAATACAACTAGTTCTTCCCTATTTAATAAGTCTATCATTTTCACATTTTTTTCTTTTGTATATTCATATATTTCTGATTTCATATTTCCTGCAATAAATACTTTTCCTTCTAAAGCTTGTGCCAAGGTTTCTATGGTAACATTCTCCTCACTAAAAGGTGTATTAATGCTAATATTATTGCTAGATAGAGGAATTGGTCCAATCACAATCTCTACCTCTTGCAACGCTTCCTGCATAGACGCTTGTTCTTTTACATTTTCTATTTTAGATAAGCTTTCCGCCTTTTCTAAGGCATAAGTATAAACTTCAAAATCATCTTTTGCTAGCATTTCTACTAGTTTTACCATTCGTAAATCTCCACCAATGACGGCTATTTTTTGCATTTTACATACACTCCTTCATTTCTTCTTTTGTTTTATTTTACTAACTATTGCTTAAAAATATTCTACTCTTCTCTTTCTTTTTTCTGCTTTTCCTTTTCTTGGGCTTCTTTTCGCTTCAATTTAATGGTTCTAATGGCTTTTATATCATTGTGATTTAAGTTTCCTACTAATTCATATGTATTTTGCAGATGCATTAATACTTGTTTTTCTTTTCTGGAAAGTACTTGTTTTCTCCATTCTACTTGTTTTCCACTTTTATTTGGCTTATTTACTCTCTTTATAATATATTGAAACAATGGTTCCTTTCCTGCCTTTTCGTATAAAGAACTATTTTCTTGTATGGCTACATTCAAATATTCTATAGCCTTTTCTTCTTCTCCTTTTAACATAGCAATATAGGCAAGTGTATAATAAGCTAGGTCTTCTAAATACTCCCCATTGATGCATTCCATAAAATACTGGGTTGCTTCTTCTAATTCATTATAAATTAATGCAATTTGCGCCAAACTATATTTTGCTTGATATAGTAAAGAATTTAGTTGTGCTGCTTTTTCATAATATTCTTTTGCACTTTGAAAATCATTTAATCTTGTATATACCATTCCTAAATGATAATACAAATCATAATTTTCCGGATGATATTTTAATGCTTCTAAGTATACATTTACCGCTTCTTTTAATTGCTCATTTTCGTATAAAATATCTCCTAATAGGAAACTTGCTTTTTCATCATCTGGTTTTCTTTTTAATAAATCCACTAAAATTTCTTTTGCCTGATCCGTTCTTTCTTCTTTGTACATTAATTCTGCCATTTTATAATAAATATTATCTTCTTTAGGATGTAACTCCACTACCCTCATATATTCTTCAATCGCTATTTGTGTTTTTCCATCCTTCTCATATATTTGTGCTAACAATTTATGTGCCATATAACTTTGTGGATATTTTTCTAATAAAGCTAACAAATCTTTTTTAGCTTTTTCTTCTTTTCCAGTAATTTTCGCCAAAGCTACTTTTGCTCTACAAAGTAACTCTGACCAAGCAATTCCCTTTTTCTCTAATAGTAAAATGATAATTGGCAGTAAAATGCTAAGCAGATAAGTAAAAATAAGTATTACTAATGGTAATGACACTTTGCAGACAAGAGCAATAAAAGCTATTAATATGCCTAAGGCTTGTATAGATAATAAGTAGATATAATTAGCATCATTTCTTGTAATCATTCTTATAAAAATAACGAGGAATAAGACAAATGCTAATAAATTAAAAATAATCCTTTCCCACATATGTATGTTCCCATCCTTATTTTCTATTTACCAAATTTTTGATTGTAATTATCTATGCTCTCTTGTATAATTCTTTCTGCTTCTTCTCTTCCCATCATTTTATCTACAGAAGTTTGTTTTCCTTCTAATTGTTTGTATACCTCAAAGAAGTGCATAATCTCTGCAGAAATATGACTTGGTACTTCTGTAATGTCTTGATAGTCATTTAAAAATGGATCTCTTCTTGCTACTGCTATAATTTTTTCATCATATTCGTCTCCATCAATCATTTTTAATACACCAATTGGATATGCCTCTACTAAAGCAAGTGAAACGATTTTTTCTTGGCATAGAACCAATACATCTAATGGGTCGTTATCTCCTGCATAAGTTCTAGGAATAAATCCATAGTTTGCTGGATAATGTGTAGATGTATATAGTACTCTATCTAGTCGAAGCATTCCTGTTTCTTTATCTAATTCGTATTTATTTCTTCCTCCTTTTGAA
>CALXAS010000042.1 GCA_944386315.1 uncultured Clostridia bacterium
TAAATATCTTCTGCCTCCGTAGTTCTCTTTTTTCAAACTTGAGGTCACAAATTGTGACCTCAAGTTTTCCATTTCATCTTCGGTTAATTGAAAACAAAATTTCTCTGGAAATCTTTCAATATTTCTTTTTACTGTTTGATTTATTTTCTTGGTTTCATACTGATATAACATAGCCACATCACTATCTAGCATTACTTGTTTTCCTCTAACAGTATAAATTAAGTTCTTAATATTTTCTATTTTATATTCTGCTACACCTACCTCTTTGTTTATTGATAGGATATTCTCAGTTTCTTTTTCCATAACTATCACTTTCCTTGTAATATACTTATAATAACACATTCGTATCTTTTATTGCATTTTGGGTACATTTATTACAATTTGTATGATATTACTGTACGATATATTTTAAAACATTTGTTCGTTGTTGTCAAGTGTTTTTATTCATCCTTCTGTACAATTATATGGTAGATATTTTTTGCTTCTATACTCTTTTTTCCTTTTACGAGGTGGTGACAAATTGGAACCACAAGTTTTCTATTTCTTATTTTCCAAAATTGTTCACGCATTTATTTTGAGGTCGCAGTTTGCGACCTCAAGTTTCATCTGCTTTTCTTGCTATTACTACAAACCTTCCATCTTCTATATGATAAGCACAAGTGGATAAAGTCATTAATTGGTCGCCATATTCCGCCGTTTCTTCTATTTCATACAAAGATGCCTTTTTTGCATTTTCTACAAAACTATCGTACTCTTCCTTAGTTTCTGCATGGATAAAATAATAATAACGAAACACATTTTTTTCTGTTTGATAATATACTCTTGATGGAAATACAGAAATAATTTCATAGATGGCATCTTCTTTTGCTGTTGTAAAACGAATGGTAGGATGCTCTTTATAATAACTTTCACTTTTATATTTTAATAGTCCTTGAAACATTTCTCCATTTTTCATGTTATGCCCATATATTTGCAAATTACTACTTGGTATATCCCAGTTATAATCTTTATTCAAAAAAATAGAGCCTTTTTGTGTTTTCTGTTTTTTATAATTATGGTTTAAATAATAGTCGTTATCTATCCCTTGCAAAACAGGATAATTGATTTTTGTATTTTCTATTTCTATCCAACCGACAATATCTGGGTTTTCTTGTTGCAAACTTTTCACTTGTAGCATTCTTTGCGTTTCTTGCACTACTTCTTCTGCTTCTACTTTATTTACTGCATTCTCTTCTATCGTCACATTTTCTACTTGCTCACTAATTTCTACTGTATTTAACAAATTACGCTCTTCTATAGATTCTTGTTTTACTAAGAAAAATTTTATAATATAGATGGCAGATAAACCAAGAAATATAGTTGCCAAAAAATATATCCCTTTATATACCCATTTTTTTCTCATATTCTTTTTCATTATCATTCTCCATAAACAAGAAAATAGAGGATAACATTCACAAAGATGTATTTCCTCTATTACCTTAATTCTATTCTTTTACTTCTTTCTTTTTGGTAAAGATAATAGCTACTGTGGAAAGTATTACTGTAAGAATTGCTATTTCTAAATAGTTTTCTACACCTGTTTTTGGTGTTTCGTCTTTTTCTGGTTCTGGAACAACAGGTGTTGGCTCCTCGTCTTCTACCTTAGCTGTTTTAGCGTAAATTGTTGTATCTGTATCTATTGCTTTGCTAAAATCAAAACTGATAGTGTAATTTTCGTCTGTATAAAAACCTTCTACAGTATAATCTTCTGTCAATTTTATGTGTGATTTTAGAAATTCTTCTGTGATAGTTTCTCCTTCTTTTACTACTATTTTATTTGTTTCTCCATTAGCTATTAATGTAATTACTACATTTTGTTCGTCTGCGTTGGCTGTTGCATTGTCTGGTACTTCTGTTTCTGATATTACATTGTTATTTTCATCTGTTAAAACTACTTTATCCCCTGCAATTAGTACTTTATTGGTTGTATTTTCTGTATTGGTTACTGTAAATTCTGTAAGATGTCCATTTTCTGCTGCACGTACTACATTTTCCGTAGATTCTGATGTTAGTACACCATTCATTGTTAAAGTAGGATTATTGGTTGCAGCTGCTCCTTTATCAATTTCTATACCATTGTTGGCACCTGTTCCATTATATCCTAAATGCAAATTCTTCACTTCTACATTTCCACCATTGGCAAGAACTCCACCATATCTAAATCCAGTTATGGAAACATCGTCTAAAATGACAGTTGCTCCATCATAAGATTGTACACCATATTTAGGTCCATTGACTAATTTGATATTTTTTAATGTTAATTTTGCATCTGAAAATTGTGCTGTAAACATAGTTTGGTTACCAGATGTACTTGTCCAATCGCTAGAACCTGTTATGGTATGACCATTACCATCAATAGTTAACTCTTTTGCTATAACAATAGGTTGTGTTACAGTGATATCATTTTGCAAAGTAATTGTTGCTCCATAATCTGCTGACTCTATCGTACTTCTTAGTGTAGATTCATCTGTAACAAATGTAGCAGCGCTACTGATATTTGGCACTACTACGGCTAACGTAAGTATTGCCACAAAAAATAAAATGAAATAAATTGTTTTTTTCATGATTTTTGTACCTCCTGTCATTTATTGTTTCCGCTTGTTTTTATTTTATTTATAATTTTTCAAAAATTTGATTTTAAAATTTTCCAATTAAAATGATTTTTTTGTTTTATGGCACGCAAATGAGGGAGTACTTACTTAGTACTCCCATTTTGGTAGATTTTAATTCACAATTAAAACTTTTTCTTTATGCTGTTCTCAGCAGTTCTAGAAACATTCTCTTCTGAATCTTTTAATAACTTTTCTAAAATGTACCTAGTACTATTTGGATTTTCTGCTACCGCTTGACGTATCATCCAAGCTTCATCTTCTGCTAATTTCAGCAGTATCTTTTCACAAGTTTTTGGATTTTCTGCTATTGCTATACGTACCTCCCAACTTCTATCTTCTGACAACCTAATATACGTTTCTTTATCAATATTTGAACTTTTGGCCACTGTACTGCGAATAGCAACATCTTCTTCTTTTGATAACTTTGCCAACAGTTCCGGAGTACTGTTAACATTGTCTACTACTGCTAATTTCACATCGATATCATTATCTTCTGCCAAACTTTCTAGTATATCTATAGCAGCTTTTGAATTTGTTGCTACCCAATAACGTATATCAGGTTCTTCATCTGTCGCCAACTTAGTTAATGTTTCTTTGCTGGCATTTAAGTTCCGTGCCACTTCTTCACGAACATAGGAAGATTCATCTTCTGCTAATTTTTCCAAAATCTCCTTATTTTTTGTTTCTCTAGCAATAGCCTTACGTGTGTTCTTCGAAAGATCCTTTAGAAATTCTTCCCATACTACCATAATTTTCCTCCTTGCCATTCGGCTTTCTAATACTTGTCATCGAGTTACATTTATAAAAACTGTCCTTTTTGATTAGAACAGGAAATAAAAAATATATGAGTATATATTAACATAAAATCGTTGTATCTTCAAGTATTTTATTTAAATATACCTAAATTCTGGTAACGAGTTCTACTTCGTACTAATATGAATATTATCTATTTCTGCCTTTAACTCTCTTGCTACAATATTTTGTATTTGAGCAATTTGCTCTGCTGTTAATTCTTCTGCTTTTACGATAACGCTAATGCTCTGGTCGTTTACAAAAATAATAACATCTTCTACTTCTTTATTTTTAATTAAATTTTCTGCAATCATAATGGCATTTTTCGTTTGATTGATATTTTGAATTTCCGTTTGTGCAATTGCTTTTTGGTCTGCTGCTATGGTATCACTTTCTAAAATTTTTTGATAACTCTCTATCATTTGAGAATACATCGTATCTCTTCCTAAACGAGAAGAAGTAAAATATTCATCCTCATTCGTTACTTCTCCTGTTGTCTCTTTTGCTATTTCATTTGTTTGAACTGTATTTGTATTTGTCATATTTTGATTACTATTTTCTCCCATTTCATTTCTGGCTGCCATACTTGTATTTGTTTGCGTATTTTCTACAATTCCATTGCTACTTACGAGCTTTGCATCACCTATTCCTGCAGACTGTGTAATTTGGTTGGCATTTCCACTCGTTGCAATTGTATTTTCTCCATGTGTAGCACT
Source organism: uncultured Clostridia bacterium (assembly GCA_944386315.1). Classification (GTDB taxonomy): domain Bacteria; phylum Bacillota; class Clostridia; order TANB77; family CAG-508; genus UMGS1663. Next base: position 4,160 of record CALXAS010000042.1, read on the forward strand.
ATAATTTAAATATCCTGCTGAAACTAGCATTAATGCTATTACACAAACAATAATCTGATTTTTTTTCAATAACTTCATAAAAGATTTCCTCCCTCTATTTACGTTTTAAAATGAAAATCTAAAATTTATCTATATCTTCCTTATGTAGCCATAGGGAAAACCTGTATTTTATGTGTAGCAAGTCCTGTTGCCGCTTCTACTGCCTGAATAATATTGCTTTTTACTGTGGCATTTCCCGCTCCTACTGCTGTAATAATGGCTCCCTCTATCGTAGGCATAATCACACTCTGCGTAATGGGTATTTTTTCTCCATCTACTTCTTGATAAATTACTTCTTTTTTGGTATTTTCCTGTGAAATCTTTCTACTCCCTCCATTTGTGTCGGTTTCTTCTGTAGCACTGATACTCGTATCTTCATTAAACATGGGTACTGTTTGACTACTTTCTGAATAAGTAATAAGTACCTTTACTTTTCCTACTCCTTCTATATTCCCTAAAATAGTTTCTAAACTATTTTCTAAGTCTGTACTGCTAGAGCCAGAAACCATATTTTCTGTAATTTCTTGGCTAGCCAATACCTTATCATCTACTTCTTCATTTTGCATACTTTGTTTTCCTTCCTCTTGCCCATTCCATATTTGATTGATAACAATAAGGGTAACAATAATAAGGATAACGAAAACTACCAAGTTCTCTATTTTTCTTTTATGATCCTTATCCCCATCTGCATCTTTCTTAAAATATTTTTCTTGTAAGGCTTTCCATTTCTCCTTAAACACCTTTTTCCCTCCTTTCAATCTATCTCAATATTTTTTTCCTTCACACCGTAGGTTTCGCTCAAATATTCCCTTACTTCTTTCTTCTGAGTACTAGTTAGCTTTTTACTATTTTTCTCTGATGAGGTATCTTGTTGTTCTTGTTCCGAATTAGTTTCTTCTCCTATTTGTATCTGAATTTCTTCTATTGTATTAATGGGTATCACATTTTGTGCTACCTGTTGCTCTTGGTAATTTTCATTTTTGCTTTCTTCTTTTTCTTCGTTTGCTTTTTCTAGATTTAAGGAAATTTTTTCTATCGTATAAGATTCCTCTGTTTTGGTTTCTATCTCAATGCTATGTACAGTATAACCTTTTTCTTCTAATTTACTAGTCATATCTGTTTTTACATTATTTAAATAGATTTCTCTTGTTGTTTTTTCATTCGTACTGGCTAAGTTAGTGGATTGATTTTCATACTCGGCTAATTGATTCTGGTATTTTTCTATTTGCAGAATATCACTTAAATTTCCAGAGCTATTATTTCCCAAAGCTTGTACTACAGGTGAGATAATTTGAAACAGTACAAATACACCAATCACTATTTTTATGAATTTTTTGCTATTTCCTTCTGGCAATAGTATTTCTATGATGGTAGCGATAATCACTGCTACAATGAGTCCTTGTGCCCAACTGCTAATAAAATCTATCATTTTCTTTTTTCTCTCCTTTAACGATACATGAGTCCGCTATTGGATATTTTCATTACTAGTGTAGTTCCTATAATCAGTAATACGGAAATACTACAAAGTATGGCTAGTAAAATTTTAAAAGTATCTCCTACTTGTTCTAATAGCTTTACTATTTTTTCGTCTGCTATTGGTTCACAAATAGCCGCTCCTATATAATAGGTTGCCATGAGCAATACTAGTTTGATAACTGGTAATATGCAAATACCTAAGATAGTAATTACTCCCACCACTCCAACTGCATTTTTCAATATACTCGTACAACCAATGACAGTATCTACCGCATCTCCTAATATTTTTCCCACTACTGGAATAAAACTGGAAACAGCAGCTTTGGTCGTTTTTGCTGTAACACCATCCACGCTACTACTTAGAGTGCCTTCCAGCGACACTAAACTTACAAATAAGGTAAGTATCACTCCTAAAGCCCAAACAATACTAGATTTAAAAAATTTAGAGAAACGGTCTAGTGCAATACGATCAGATACTTTAGAGATAATAGCTAACACGGTGGATACTAGCAATATTGGTATTAAAATTTGATTCACTAAGTTACCAATAAAAGTAATCATAAATAATAAAATTGGTTGTAGCATTCCTACAGAAGCAATGTTTCCAGTAGTTAGAATTAATGTCATTAAAATTGGTATGAGCAAGTTAGAAAAAGCTACTAAATTTTGTATGGTATCTTTTACCATACTTAAAATATCAGCAAAACTACTCATAATGAGTGTTACAATTAAAATATATTGAACGTAGTAGGTAAGCTGTGCAATAGATTTATTTTCTAAGTGGTCACTGATGCTTTTTACAATGCTATGTATCACAATAATAACGATAATAATGCCGATTGTACGAACAGAGCGAAGTGTTTCTTTTCCTAATAAATTTAAAATAGAATTGCCCAATTTTTTGTTATCTATGTTTCCACTAATGGCTTCTTCAAAAAGAGTATTATAATCTGTATCTCCAAAAACTTCTTTTGTGTATTCTTCTGCTTTTTTTAAGAATTCCCCTATTCCTAGCGATTCTTTTTGTGCTTGTATCGTTTGTTCTTCTATGCTTTCTTCTGCATAGCTTACATTTGGATAAAAAAGCAGGAGTAAACTTAAAAAAAGAAGAACTAGATAATGTGCTTTTTTCATTGGTTATCCTTTATATCAAATTTAAGTTTTTCAGGGATTTTACTTATAAACCCTTATGGCAATATTTGTGTTACAGTTTCTAGCAGGCCTGCCAGAATGGGTATAGACATAGAGATAATAACTACTTTTCCACCCATATCTATTTTCGTAGCAATAGCAGACTCCCCAGCATCTTTACAAATACTCACTGCAAATTCTGTTAAAAATGCAATTCCTGTTATCTTTAATAAAAGTACTAAAAAGCTACTATTAATAGATGCAGTGCTCACTAAAGAATTTAGCATATCGATAATGGCTGAAATTTTAGGCAGAATGCAGGCTAATATTAAAATTCCCGCTATTAAAGAAATATATACTGTAAATTCTGGCTTATATTGGCGTATAACAATAATCAATAGCAATGCAACTAATCCTATTCCTATTATTTTTACGATGTCTATGGTTACCACATCCTTGTCAAAATTGTAATTATTTTTCAACCTATTTTATAGACCAAAAATCGTTCGCACCGTATCAAATAATCCACTAATTTCTTTAATAACCATAGTTAGTACAATTACGAGTCCTGCAAGTGTAGTCATCATAGCTTGGTCTTCTCTTCCTGCCCTTACTAAAACTTGATGAAGTACCGCTACTAATATTCCAATGGCTGCAATTTTAAATAATAAATTGATATCCATCGTTTCCTCCTTTGCGCATTGTATCTACAATGCTTATATCATAATAATGGCGATTGCAATTCCTACTGTTACTCCTAAGTTTTTATATAACTTATTATTTTTTCTGCACATTTCTTCTGCTTTTTCTAATTGTGTATCTAAAAAAGTATCTACTAAAGTAATTTCTCTTGCTTGTCCTTCTAAATCTACTTTTCCTAGCAGAGGACTAAGACCTTTTAATACTTCTATGTCTTCTGATGTTAAATTTGTTTTTGTTTCTTCTAATGCTTTTTCCCATGCCATTCCTGCTTCTTGCTGTTTCATATTTTGTGATGCCTGTTGAAAGATGCTTCCTATATTTCCTTTTATACTTGTTGCAATTTCTCCAAACACTTGTGGAAGTGCCTCATAGGTAAACTTAATTTTGGAAAGAAAAATGCTAAATGCCATTTTTACTTCTTTTAATTCCTTTACTCGCATAACATATCTTTGTCCCAGCAATATTCCTATATAGCTACTAAATACTACAATAAAAATAAGAAGAATATATTTTATGACTATCATATTTCTCTTAGATTCCTTTCTTCTATTTATATATATGCCAGCTTGTCTTGTTTTAGAACTCTATGATGCTAATATATATTGTTTTTGCATCGGTTGTAATTCATACACTCTATCTACTTCCCCCTTGTCCTTCCCCGATTTTAAAAAAATAATTCGCTCTAGCATACCTTGCTCGACGAGCAATTGCATGGCTGGATTTTTTTTTATATTTTTTATTTTTTCCCCATGTGCTTTAAAAATACCTTTTACGCCACAGCAAAAGGCATAACAGATAGCTTCTACATCCTCTCTGCTTCCAATTTCGTCTGCAGCAATTACTTTAGGTGCCATAGAACGAATGAGCATCTTCATTCCTAATGCTTTTGGAATATTATCTAAGACATCTGTTCTTAAACCCACATCATTTTGAGGAACACCCTGATACATAGCTGCAATTTCTCCTCTTTCGTCTACTACTCCTACATCTAACCCATGAAACCCTATTTGTTCCATCCCATTACTAATTTTTCGAATGCAATCTCTTAAAATAGTGGTTTTCCCTGCACCGTGGCGGAGAAACAAGAAGGGTATCATATATCGTATTTTGCCCCACATTTAAAATATATTTCATTAGCCTTGTGCTACAACCTAAGATTTGTTTAGCTATTCTAAAATTAATTCCTGCAATATAACTAATATTGACTACTTTTCCTTCTTTTATGACTACATTCCCTACAATTCCTACTCTATGGCCTCCTGGTATGGTAATAAATCCTTGGCAAATTTGGTTTTGAAAACTATAAATTGAGTTATCACATACATGCTGAATTATTTCTAATATATTTTCTCTCGTTGGTAGATAATCTATTTGTTTTTCTTCTCCTTTTATTTTCAAAATAACCGGTCTTGCCACTCTAACTCTAATTTCTTCTAAATACATCTTGCTAAACTCATTCTCTGTTTTTATGGTTTCTTCTATTTTTTTACCTAAACTTTGTGGAAAATATTGGATAATATTTTGTATAGAAAACATTTCTTTTCTTCAGACAATGTTACTTGTCCTTTTCTCCTTTTTATTATTGTTGTTATCCTTTTGTATATGAAAGTATGCATTCCTTTTTTATGCAATAAAAAAGAACATATATATCTATTTTCATATATATGCTCTTTTTTTATTTTTAGAACTATTTTTATTTTATTCTTCCCAATTATGATATACTTCTGCTACATCATCTAATTCGTCTAACATATCTAATAGGCGTTGCATTCTTTCTGCACCTTTTTCATCTAATGCAATATAGGTAGATGGAACCATTTGTACTCCTGCTTCTAAGAATTCTATTCCCTCTGCTTCTAATTTTTCTCTCACTTCTGAATAGTTTTCTGGTGCAGTAGTAATTTCATATACTTCTTCCTCTGTTTGAAAATCTTCTGCTCCACTCTCTACTGCAAGAAGCATTAAATCATCTTCGCTCATTTTGCATTCTGCTTTATCTATTACCATAACACCTTTGTTACTAAATAAATAAGAAACACAACCTGTAGTTCCTAGGTTTCCTCCACATCTATCAAAAGCATGTCTTATATCTGCTGCTGTTCTATTTCTGTTATCTGTATTAGCCTGCACAATTACTGCAACACCATTTGGTCCATATCCTTCGTAGGTAACTTCTTCATAATTTTCTGTATTACCTGCTCCTGCTGCTTTTTTAATAGCATTATTGATAGTATCGTTTGGCATGTTAGCTGCTTTACATTTTGCAATAACATCTTTTAATTTGGAGTTTCCCGCAGGATCTGGTCCTCCTTGTTTTACTGCCATTAATAATTCTCTTCCTAATTTCGTAAATATTTTTCCTCTTGCTGCATCTGCTTTTCCTTTTTTGGCTGCAATATTATGCCATTTACTGTGTCCTGACATGGTTAATTCCTCCTTTTGATTTTGTTTTTATCTATATGATTTTTAGCAAATCTATGAATTTGTTAATTCTAAAGTATTTTATCATACTTTTTTTGGTTTGTGTAGTGTTTTATAAATATTTTTTGCATACTACATATTAGTATTATACATATGCTCTTTTTAAACATATTTTTGTATTCACATCAAAATTGTAATTTGCTATTAAATAATTGAGAAAACAATTAATAAAATTCCTACTATTACAAAAATGCTGCCCCATACTCTAAGAACAATTTTCATTTTAGGATTTTTCAATAATCTATCTGGTATTCTAGGACTTTTAAGTCCCATAAAAAATTGAGGAACTAAAATCATAAAAATTGCAACTATTGTAATTAAAATTCCTGTAATTAACATACAATACCTCCTTACAAATTATTTTTGATTAAATTATAATTGTTTATCTATACTTTCAATTTTGCTTATACTTACAGGTGTATAATCAACTACATCACAAGAAACACATATATGATTTTTCTTATCAAATTTTCTATCTAGTGGTTTGTCATGTATATGTCCAAAAACATTATTTAATTATATTTGCATGATTAAAATGTGTATCTGCTATAAAATATATCATATGCTCTCCTTTTTTGCTTAAACAGTTGAAATTTCTATGTCTAAACTTGAAATAAATTCTTTTAGTTCTTTTATGATTTCTTCAAACTTAATATCATTTGCATATTTATTCTTTTTAGCATATCCATTCCATAAACTTACAATTCTATCATATGAAGATATACTATCTAAAATCTGTTCATAATCTTTTAAGTAATCAAGCGATTCTCTTTTATCAAATGTATTTTTTATTGATAGTTTTAAATTCTTAATATCAATATTATCTTTAAATTTACTTAAAAACATATGTACATCGTAGTAATCCTTCATTCTGCTATTGTATTGTCCTCTTCTTAAAATGGTTTCAATTTTTTCTGATATTATTGTTTCAGTATTATATGTATAAATTAATATCTTTTTATCTTCAAATAATGATGGATAACTATACTCTAACTCTTTTGGTACAATTTTATCCCCTGTAGAAATATCAATATCTAAATTAATTTTAAGATTTTCTAATTTTCCAATTAAGTGATATTTATTCCCACCATATTCATCTTCTTCTCTTATATCAGTTACATCAACCAACTCAAATTTTACACCGTCTTTTAAATCAATATTTAA
>CALXAS010000043.1 GCA_944386315.1 uncultured Clostridia bacterium
CCATTCTTGCTAAAAATCCTGCACAAGTAAGTCCTGCTGGACCTCCTCCTACAACGGCTACTTTTTTGTTCTTTTTTTCTATCTTTTCATCGGAAAAAGCATATCCTTCTTTTAAAGCAATATCTGCTACAAATGCTTCCAATTCTCCAATACTGGTAGGCTCCCCTTTTATTCCTCTAATGCAAGAACCTTGACATTGGCTTTCATGAGGACAAATTCTACCACAAATTGGTTGTAACATAGAAGTTTTAGACAATATCTGGTATGCTTCTTTATATTCTCCCTTTTTCATACAATCAATAAAGGAAGGAATATCATTTTCCAAAGGACATCCCTTTTGACATGGTTTTGTTTTGCAATTTAAACAATAATTTGCTTTTTCTTGTATTTCTTGGTTCATTTTTTCGTCTCCTTTTACTTGTAATTGTACTCACACTTTCTATCTTTGTCAATCCATTTGACTATCTATTATAATACATCCATTCGCCTTTTTACTTCTTTTAAATCTTTCCAAAACTCTATTTTCTTTGTTTCGTCTCTTAATAATGCTGCTGGATGCCAGGTAGGCATATAAGATATTCCTCTAAATTCTATCCATTTTCCTCTACTATTAGTGATGCCATAGTCTTTTCCCAAGATATTTTTTAATGCGGTGCTTCCCAATAAAACAATAATTTTTGGCTTTACTAAAATAACTTGATTACGCAAATAATCTAAGCAAGCTTGTGCTTCATCCGCTTCTGGCACACGATTAGAAGGAGGTCTACATTTTACGATATTGGCAATATACACCTCTTCTCTTGGAATACCAATTCCTTGAAATGCTTTATCCATTAATTTTCCTGCTTTTCCAACAAAAGGAATTCCCTGGCTGTCCTCGTCTGCTCCCGGTCCTTCTCCAATAAATAGGACATCTGCCTGTTTATTTCCCGTTCCAAACACAATATTTTTTCTGTTTTGACATAATTTACATTTCCTGCACCCTACAATGCTTTTTTCTAAATCTTCCCAATTATCATACATTTTATTATTCTCCTCTTGCTACATTTCCTTCTCTATCCTACACAATCTTCTAAAAGACTGATTTTCTCTTCTTTTGTGGTATCTATTTTTGCTCTTGTCCCGATGGGAATTACCATTTTTTTCTCTGTGTGTCCAAAATTATTCGATTTGATAATAGGAAAAGAATATTCTCCTTCTAATACATCTAATACTATTTTTTCTAAAGCCACACTTCCATCATAGTTTCCTATCCACATTCCTTTTATTTTATCAAAAACTCCATTTTGTTTTAGATGATATAAATGATGGCTCACAAGTGCTGGTGGGCTTTCCAAAGATAATTCTTCGATAAATAATATTTTATCTTGAAAGTCTACTGCATATTTTCCTGCTACTAAATCCTTTATGAGACTCAAATTACCTCCTATTAAGCTTCCTTGTGCAGTTCCTTCTTGTATTACAGAAAACTCATCTTCTGATTCTCTTAGGGCTGTTTTTCCTTCTACAAAACGTTTCATTACTTGTTCATAAGCATAGGCAGTTGCCCAAGACGTAAGAGATTTAAAAGTAGGTCCGTGAAAAGTAACTAAACCTGTTTTTTGTGTTATCACATTTAAGATAGAAGTAGCATCACTAAAACCACATACAATTTTAGGATGTTTTTTTATACTTTCATAATCTAAATACTCTAATGCACTATTAGAATTAAAACCACCAGCAGCCCAGAAAATAGCCTTTACTTCTGGATTTAAAAACATTTGGTTTATATCTTCTGCTTTTTCTTTGGCAGAAGCACTGTATCCTAACGTATTAGAAAAGGCATATTTTCCAAAAGTAATAGAAAAGCCAGAGCCCTCCATTAATAAAATAGATTGGTTGATGGTTTCCAAATCTTCCTCTTCTATACAATCGGAAGGTGCAACTACTGCTATGGTATCTCCCTTTTTTAATTTCTCTGGCATTAACATTTTACTCCTCCTCTTAAAGCAATCAGCCCCATATTTCTTCCTGCTTTTTCTTTTTCTGCTCTATGGGAATGTATTTGGTCTGCATGGCAAACTGTACAAATTCCACTATCTACAATGTTTTCTGGTTTCACTCCTGCTTGTTCTAGCATTTCTATGATTAGTTTTGTAGTATTTATCTTGTATTTTTGTTTTCCTTCTTTTATCCCCGCCATTTGAATGCATTCTTTCCATACATTGCTCTCTTTGGCAAAAGCTTCTTCAAATAATGTTTTGGCATCTTCTTCTACTTCAAAATGACATTCTTTAATGCAAGGTCCTATACAACAAAGGATATCTTTTGGGCTACTTCCATAAATTTTTTGCATTTGCTCAATTCCTCTTTTTCCTATCTTCTTTACTGTTCCTCTCCATCCGGAGTGAATATTTCCTACTACTTTTTTGACAGGGTCATAGAAAAATATTGGCGTACAATCTGCAAAACGAAGCCCTAAGGTTACTCCTTTCTGATTTGTGATTAGTCCATCCATATCTGTATAAAATTCCTTATAATCTTCTACTTCTTTTACTACATCTCCATGCACTTGCATTTCTATTTGTGCTAATTTTTCTCTATCTATTCCTAAATGATTACATAGTTTTGGAAAATATGGGTTTTTTAGTGCAGAAATATAGTTGATATTTTCTTTTCCCTTCATGGTAAAACAATGTGTGATTTCTTTATATTCTAATAGTCTTCTAAATTGTAAATATTCTATTCCATCTGACTCTTTTACATGTACCACTTGTTCATTGGATAAATCTTTTTCCATGTTTTCATCCTTTCTTAGACTTCCATAGTAACTGACTATTCTCGAAAATAGCTTCTAGTTTTTCTTGTTCATATAGATAACTTAAATAAGCTTTTAGTGTACTTCCTATTAAAACATATTGTGTGAAATTCATATGTAATCCATAATGCATAAACATATGCTGTAATAATACTTCAAATGTACAAGGAGTCCCAGCATAATTTAATATTTCTTCTATAATTTCTTGCATTTTTTCACGATTTTCTTGTACATAAGGTTTTATATTTTCTACTGGATCCATATGGGATGGAATAAATAGCTTTCCTTCCAGCTTTTCCACCACGTCTAAAGAATGAAAATATTCTTCTACATTATATAAAAAGGTAATATGATGTTTTTGTATAGTATCGTGACTTGCTACGCTATCTCCCAAAAACCATACATCATCTTTTGTCTTAATTCCCACCATAGAAAAAGAATGTCCGTTTAAGTCCACCATCTCTAGTCCTTCTGGAAGCACTTCTTCGCTTAATTCTTCTACCCTACTTTCTTTAGCTAGTAAAAATTTATTTTGTATTTCATGGTTAGGGTAACTGCCATATAAGAAGGCAGGCTCTAAGATAGGATATTCTACTAAAGTTCTATCTACTCCCCTACAATAAATTTTGCATCCTTCTCTTTCTTGTAATAGGCGGTTTCCTCCTATATGGTCTGCATGAGAATGGGTATTAATAATCCTATTTAAAGTCCAATTGTTCTGCCTTAAAATGTTTTGTACCTTTTTACCTGCATCTTTATCATTTCCACTGTCAATTAAACATACTTCTCCGTTATCTAATTGATAAATTCCCATTCTTGTAGGAGAATCTATATAGTACGTACGCTCACCTACTTGCTTTAATTCATACATCTTTTATCTTCCCTTCTCTACCTCTTTTTGCATTTGCTGCATGATTTCTTGTTTTTCTTTTTTCGCAATGTAGCGATATTTGCAGCCTTCCTCTTTTGGTTCAAATTGACATATTTCTTTATAAGGACAGTATTCACATGGTGTTTTTTTATTTTTACTGTTATAATATGGCTCTAATGCTATTTTTCCGGCATAAATTTCTTCTGCAATTTGCTGTATTAGCCCATTCGTATACTTCTGTAATACTTCAAATTCTTCTTTGGTAACAGCATTTGATTTTGCCATACTCAAATTTCCATCTTTATCTAAATAAGCTGGCACGATAGCAGAAGCACCTTTTTCTAAAGTTTTATCCATCCTTTTTACCATTTCTATGTCTGCTAAAATAAAACCTTGCATACGAAATCTTTTGGCAATTTCTTTATTTAAGGCTTCCTCCTCTATTCTCCCCTCTGCTTGCACAATAGGGTCTAATAAAGAAAAATATAGGGTACCTGCTGGCAACATATTTTCTTCTTTACAAGTAGCATCTAAATAGGTTAAAAGCTGAATCTGAATACCTGCCATTACTTCATTTAAATCTATATTTTTTACAGAAGACTTATAGTCAATAATACGAATATAATCTCCTTTTTCTGTTTTAGCAATATCTACCCTGTCTATTTTTCCTGTTATTTCTACTCTCTTTCCATCTTTTAAAGCTAATTCTATAGGTGGATATTGTTTTCCCTTTTTAAATTCTAGCTCATTTCCATATACTTCAAAATCGCTATTTTTTAAACTTTGTAAGATATATTTCATAGAAGTGTAAATGACTCTTTTTAGGCGCATAGCCAACAATTGATATTTTTGATTACTTCTAAAAATATAATTGCGTGGACTAGCTAGTTTTTCCTCTACAATAGTATCTATCATTTCCTTTACTTCTTGCTCTTCTAAATCTTTATAATGATAGCCATTTTCTCTTACAGTTTCAAAAAAGGTATCAATCACTTCATGCATAAAACTTCCTGTATCTACCGCCTGTACTTTAAATTCTGTTTTTTCTGATAAATTTAGTCCATATTGTAAAAAGTAAGAAAATGGACAAGAACGATACTGTTCTAGTCGAGATACACTTGTATGCAAAGTATCTCCATATAACTTTTCTGAATTTTCTTTTGTTATCGGTTCTGGTTTGTTGGTTTTAGTAATTGCCTTTTTTATGGCTTCTATCTTATCTTTCCATTTTTCGTCTTCCTCAAAAGCTTTATAAATTTGAAACCAAATGTCGTCTATTTCTTTTCCTTCTTTTAGTTCTTCTAATTTGGTAACCAATGTTTCAAAACTTGCCTTTTGATTGGTCATTTTACTTTGTTTTTCCGATAAATCACTTTGTTCTTGCAAATTAGGAAATATTTTTTTTATCCTGCCTATTAGCATAGAAGGTCTTAATGCGCCACCCTCGCTATCTGTAGATGGATAGGATAAATAAATTTTTTGACTCGCTACGGTAAAGGCTTTATAGATGGCAAAATTATCTTCATATAATCTCTCTAAGGTTCCTTTAGCAAGTTCTACCCCTTGCACCTTTAAATATTCTCTATCCTTATCGTTAAAAAATCCTTCTTCTTTATAAATAGTAGGAAATACGCCATCATTTACACCTATCATAAATATGGCTTTTACAGTATGTGTTCTTGTTCTATCTATGTCCCCTACCATAACTTGGTCCATTACCTCTGGTATCTTTCCTAAACTGCTATTTTTTAGCCCTGTCTTTAATAATTGACTATACTGGTGAAAAGTAATCTTCTCTGATGCCAATACCATTACAATTTCATCTAATACTTCCATGATGACATTCCATGCCATTTTTTGTTCTTTGGCTAATTCTATTTTTCCCTCTTCTTCTAATTCTTTTTCTCTTTCTTGTAATTGTTTATCCATTCCATTTTCTATCAAAAATAAATAAAGTTGTTTTGTAAAACTCTCTACTGTTCTTTGCCCGCTCATTGCTTCTTTTAATTTTTGTAATGGGATTACTACTTGCTTTTTTGCCGCTTCTATTATTTGCATTTTTTCTTCTGTTTGTGGTGTTTTTTCTTCGTAATTCCATTCTTCTAGCCACTTATTACCTTTAATTCCCCATTTTCTACAAAAATTTTCTAATAGGGCAATTTCGTCATCTTCTAAATTTAAAAATCCTGTTTTTATATAAGAAAATACCGCTTCATAGGACCAATTTTTTGCAAATATTTCTAAAATAGCTAGCAAATATTGTGCTAAATTATTTTGGTTTAATTGTTTCTTTTCGTCCAAAAATACAGGAATATCGTATTTTTCAAAAATGGCTTTGCATAAATGACTATAAGTTCCTAAATCTTTTGTGATAATAGCGATATCTTTATAGCGATATCCTTTATTTCTTACTAAATCTTCTATTTCTTCTGCTACATGCTCTATCTCTGTGTAGGCATTACTTGCTAAAAATAAAGAGATTGCTTCTACTTTTTTCTCTTTTGGATAAATTTGATAAGGTACCGCATAAATATTTCGTTCCAAATGTTTTAATTCTTCGTTTTCAAAACGTTTTGGCTCTAGTAACCATACCGGATTTTCTATTGTAATTTGGTTTCTCTCTGCAATTTCCATTAATCTCTTAGCGGTTTCTTTATTACTATAAAAAATATCACTTTCTTGCTCTTTATCTAAAATAAGACTATCGGTTCCTATTGTAATATTCACTTGTTTAGCTCTTTGCAATAAGATTTCCACAATTCTATATTCTTGCTGTGTAAAACCTACAAATTCATCTAAATAAAAGTAGGCATCTTTAAATTCTTTTGTTTGCTCTAATTGCTCTGCCAATATGGTTAAGCTGTCGTTTTCATCTATGTATTGGTTCTCTATTTTCTCTTCCCATTTTTGGTATAGAAGTAGCATATCTGTTAATTTAGCTACTAGATACGGTTCTTCTGCTTTTTCTAGTACTTTCCCAATAGCTTCTATAGTAATGTTATGCTTTTTAAACTCTGTTAATTGCCTTTCTACCATTTCTATATTTTGATCCGATTTTCCCAAAAAACGAAGTTTTTTCTTTTGCTCTCCCAAAATTCTATCTATTAGGATGGCTTTCCCAGAAGCAGATAAATTTACTTTTGTACTGCCTCCTACTTTTGTTTTCATACGATGTGCCATACGTTTGAAAGTTAAAACCTCTGCATAAATAGAGGCTCCTTCTGGCATCTTATCTAATAGTTTTTTTTCAGCAGTATAAGAAAACTGCTCTGGCGTAATCATATATATTTTTTGTTGCTCTTTTTGCTTTTTTACAATCTCTTCTAAACAAAACTGACTCTTTCCCGTGCCTGCTCTACCACATATCAAACGTAAGCTCACTTTTTCTTTCTCCTTCTTTATTTTCTTTATTTTTGTTAGCTTCATTGTATCGCACAAAGGAGAAAATAGCAAGTTTTTTATTTGCTGTTATGCTTCTCTTTTCCAGTAAAATAAATATTGTTGTGCTAAACCTGCAAGAGTACCAAATTTCTCATATGCTATTTTTTGTATTTCTTTATTGTTCACTTTTTCCTCTTCTTTGTGAATATATAATTCATTCATCACTCTTTTTACCCATACATCAATAGGAAATGCTTCTAGTCGTTTTAATGTAGAAAATAGTAAAATACAATCCGCTACTTTTTCTCCTACTCCTGGCAAGCTTAGCAAAGTATTCCTTACTTTTTCAAAATCAGTTTCTTCTTTTAATTTCTCTAAATCTACCCTCTTTTCTACTATCATCTTTGTTGTTTCATATACCCTTTTATCACGAAAACCCAATCCTAATTTTCTTAAATCCTCTATACTTGCCTTAGCCAATTCTTCTGGTGTAGGAAATGTATAATAGGTATTTTCTCTCCACTGGATATGCTTTCCATAATTTTCACTTAGTCTTTCTATAATTCCTTTTATTCTAGGTATATTATTATTCGCAGAAATAATAAAAGATATCATCGTTTCCCATAAATCTTGATTTAGAATACGGATGCCTTGTCCATATTGTATACTTTGCCCTAAGGTGCTATCTGCCTTTTCTAATTGTTTTTGCAACACTTCATAGTCTCTTTGCATATCAAAATAGGAAAAGCAAATTTCTTGCAGGTTTTTATCTTGACTATTTACTCCTTCAAAATAAATACTTTTGCTTGTTTGCTCCACCCTTACTACGCTATTTTCAAATACTCCTATATAACCATTTTCTTTCTCTTTATTCCAACGAAAACATTGACCACATTCAAAAATATTTTTTGCATCAAATGTTGGTATTTTAGTTATTTGCCATTTTTGTTCTTTCATTTCTATTTCACCTTTATTTTCTCTTTACTTTATCGTACCATAGAATTACCTTTTTTTCTAGGAGATTCTTTAAAATTTTATTGATTTTTCGCCTTCTTCGTTTTATAATATTGCTAGACTTTATTAAATATAGAGGGATTGTTTATGACACTAGTTGAAATATATCATAGAATAAAACAATATCAGTATGCAAATGGACTAGAAGATTTAAAAGTTTATTCTAAACAATATAGTTCTTCTATTCTTTTGCCTGCTTATTCACAAAATAAAAACTTAGCACCTTACACTTTACTTTCTATGGATTTTAACCACTTGTTTGATATTAATGCTAAGTATGGAAAAAATGTGGGAGATAAGGTAATTTATCAATACCTTTCTCATTTAATAGATATCCTTCCTTCTGGCTCTTGTGTAATACGAACAGGGGGAGACGAATTTAATATACTTATTCCTATGCCTTATGAGGATGCCAAAAATTATGCTTCCTCTATTTTGTCCATGGAAAAAGAATTTTCTGCGTTATTTCATGGTTGCACTACTACTATGCATTTTGTAGATTCTACCAAACATTTTAATTTGCAATCTATGTTAAAGGAAGGTGAACAACAAATTGCCTCTCAAAAGGTATCCTTAAAAGAAAAAGATAGCCGTATTGTTGTTCCTTCTATGGCTTCTAGCAATTCTGATTTTTATCAAAGTTGTTATCGTTGCTTTCAGACTTTCTTTAAAAGTCTTCGTTTGCATAATGATGTGTTTACTTTAGCTGACTTAAAAAATATTTACTTACACTGTATTGATGTGTTTCATGCTTTATTAGAGAAAAATGCACGTGTGTATGAAACAGACTCTCCCGTTTATTTACCACACCCTAAGCAAGAGCTTTTTCAAGAATTTCATACACTACTACGTGATTGTTCTTTCGTAGACGAAAAACAATTGGCTAAAATTCTTGAAAATGACCATTCTTCTACTTTGCAAAAACTTATCTGCGAACCTGTTACAGGAGAGTTCTCTAAGGATTATTTACAACAATATTTATTAAAAGAACAGGGTTCCTCATATCGTGCTGTTTTACTTTCTAGTACCTTTATTAAATTAAATAACCTGTTATATGGGCATGATGCTACCGATAAGGACATTAATTATCTAGCTAAGCAATGCAGAACTTGGATAGAACGTATATCTCCTACACTTCTTTCTCATCCAAGTAATCCTTTTACAAGTACTCATCCTGTCCATCTTATTAGCTTAGGTGGCGGTGATTTTCTTGTTACTTGTCCAGCTAATTATCCTATAGAGAACTTGGAATTGGAACATTTTATCCATTCTGTGCAAAATGAAACTGCTTCGCCTTCTCTTTTAAAACTTTCTATGAGCCCTTATGCGAAAAACATAGATTCTCATAATTTAAAAGCATCTTTAGAGGATTTGTTTCTTTCTACTTATCCTCAAAAAGATACCTATGTAAAAGATTTATTAAGAGATTCTTCTAAAATGGATATATTATTGCAGAGGTTATTCTCTCCTGTATTGCAAGATAAATCTCGCTCTCTTACTATACAAGAGAAGAAACAATTATTAGATGTATTTTCCTATGCCGGTTTATCTGCTATAGAGGATTTTAATCAACAACAGCTTTCTATACAACAAAATGAAGATTTGCAAAAATAAGTGTAATTTAGATACGTTCCTTAAATTGCACTTTTTTTATTTATTCTCTTTTAAATATTTATTTAACATTTGATCCATACTAGAAATATATTCTTTATCTTGTTTAATCCTGAATTTTTCATATTCTTCATTTGCTTTTTGGATTGCCTGTTTATGTGATATTTTTCCAGCATCTTTTAAAATATTTTAGCAATACCTACATCATATTTATAAATTATTCCATCTGGTGAGTTCTTCCAAGAAGTTAGTCCCATATGAAGCTTTTTGGAATCTACTCTTTCAAAAATTAATTCGGCAGCAGTTTTTCCTGTAATTGCATAATGTAACTTGTTTTGTACAATTTTGAAAAAAGTATATGCTTCTTCTGAATCTTTATTATAGTCAACTGCTGTTGCTATAAATAAATCCATAATTTTTTGGTAAGACATTCTTTCACTTACTCTAATAGTTTTTATGCGTTCTAATAATTCTTCGAAATATCTAGTATCAAATTTATTACCATTGATAAATCTCTCATCATTTAATGCAAATCCTTTAATCATATATTCTTTGATAATCTTATTTGCCCATGTTCTAAATTTAATAGCAGGTTTTGAATTTACTCTAAATCCTATTGATATTATCATATCTAAATTATAATATTTTGTAATATACTGTTGTTTATTATTATTACCCATATGTGCAATTTTTGCACATGTGCTATCTTCTTCTAATTCTTTATCTTTATAAATATTATTTATATGCCTTGTTATACCCGTTCTGTCAATCAGTTTACATCTAATTATTAGAAATTTTCAAAAAAAGTGCAATTTAGGGACGTTCCTTAAATTGCACTTTTTTTATTTATTATAATTGATTACCTAGCTTTCTCTATTTTCTTTTAGTAGATTATCACTCGAAAAGATATATATAGATAATCTGGTTCTCTTACAGCACTTCCACGGTGACTTGTTATTCCATTTTCGTAATTATATTGACTTCCTCTATATACACTTGCTCCTGTACTACCAGAATATATCTCTGTTGACCATTCTTGTGTATTTCCACACATATCATAAATATTGCATCTTACATCGCTGTTAGTTCCATCTATTGTAGCACCACACTTAGCAATTGCATCCATTTGCGTTGCATTTTCTACAGAATAATCTTTATCTTCACTAAATTCCTGTATAAATACTAGGAGGATTATATCTTTTTCTTACCTTTTTATTTTGCTTTTTAGTGGTTACTTATTTCCATAATTTTTGATATAATATCCTTAAAGCAATCTTAATTACCCATTGTTGAGTTTCATTGCCAATT
>CALXAS010000044.1 GCA_944386315.1 uncultured Clostridia bacterium
ATATTCCTAAAATTAATGTTTTCTTTTTCATAATTTTTCATCCTTTTTCATCATTTTTTTCTTTTTATTATGCGTATAAATAAGAAAATATATGTTAGAAAAAAATGTAAAAAACAGTTGCATTATTTTGGAAATTGTATTAAGGTATAAATACAGAAAAAATGGTTTAACGAATGGAATTAGAATAGGTTGTAGAGGAAAGAAAGGAAGAATCAATCATGAAAACAGCATTGGTACTAGAAGGTGGAGCTTTAAGAGGTGTCTATACGGCAGGAGTGTTAGATGTTTTAATGGAAAAGAATATTCAAGTAGATAATGTCATTGGAGTGTCAGCCGGAGCATTAAATGGCATGAACTATATTTCCCATCAAATTCGGAAGGTCAGCTAGTATTAATATAGAATATTGTAGAGATCCACAATATATAGGATATAAAGCTGTATTGAAAAATAAAGGTGTCATTGGTTTTGATTATTTATTTGGAGAAATTTCTCAAAAGAAAAAGCCATTTGATTATGAAGCCTTTTATAAAAGTCCTATTCGCTTTACAGCAGTAGTAACCAATTGTCAAACAGGAGAAACAGAATATATAGAAAAAGAAGCAAAAGATCATATATTTGCAGCAGTGCAAGCTTCTTCTAGTATGCCACTTTTTTCGCAAATGGTTACTATCGGAGAAAGTCAGTATTTAGATGGAGCAGTTAGCAATGCCATACCAGTAAAGTGGGCATTAGAACAAGGTTACGATAAAGTCATAGTAGTGCTAACAAGAGACAAAATGTATCAAAAAAAGCCTGTTTCGAAACAAGTAAAAAAATTATATGCCCATCATTTTAAAGAGTATCCTAAATTAGTAGAAAAATTATATACCATGCCAGAAAGATATAATCAAATAAAGAAAGATATAGAAGCATTAGAAGAACAACAAAAAATCTTTGTTTTTCGACCAGAAAAGGAAGTACATGTAAAAAGATTAGAAAAAGATACACAAAAGTTAAGAGATTTATATGAGGAAGGAAAAACGGAAACTTTGCAAAAATGGGAAGATTTAAAAAAATATTTAGCTTAAATAAAATTTACTAATTTTCCCTGTAAAAATTTTACTTTTTTCTTACAAAAAGATTGACAAAATTTTCAAGTAAGATATAATGTAAAAAAAGGGGGAAAAATATGAAAAAAAAGAGAGGATGTTTTTGTTTATTATTTATACTTTTATTTGTGGGGGGAATGCATTTTTCATATGCGAGTGGAGACGAAGAGTATGATTTAAGTTTCCAATTAGATGGACAGGAATATAATATCAATATAAAAGATTTAGCGGAACAAAATCAGATAAGCTTAGAAGAATATCCATATTATATGATAGGAAAGAATACATATGGAGAGTTATCTATATATTACGGTAAAGGTAGAATTACCTGTCGTAAATACAGCAATCCAGAGAAATATAGATTGTATAATAATGATTTAGTATATAGGATAACGATAAAGGAAGATGGGACAACAGTACAGCAGGTATGGGACTTATCACAAAGTGCTATTTATATGTATAAAGAAGAAGGATATATAGGAGCGAATCATGATATTTTTTGTGACGGAGAGAGAATTTTTGTTAGAAACCACGGATATGTGTATGATGTGAGTAAGGAAAGTAAAGAAGAAGACAACGAAGTAGTAAAAATAAAATCAGAGACAAAAGTGTATGAATATCCAGCGATTAATTACAATGAATTAGTAACATTACCAATAGGAAATGTAGTAAAAAGGATAAAAAAAGCGGTAAATGAAATAAATGGACATATATGGGATAAAGTAATATTAAGTGATGGAAGAGAAGGTTATGTATTTTCAGATAGTTTAGAAGTAACAGAAGAATATAGTAATATAGAATTTGAATATAAGGGAGAAAACTATAATGTATATTTTAGTCCGGAGGATTTAGAAATAAATATAGAAGAATATCCATATTATCTAATAGGAGAAAATACATATGGAGAGTTATCTATATATTACAGTAAAAGTAGAATCACAGGTAGTAAACAAAAAAATACAGAAAATTATAGGTTATATAATGCTAGTAATGAAAGTGTATGTAGAGTAACAATAGAAAAGAATGGCTTTGTTATAGTACAGTTATGGAATTTTTTAGAAAATGCTACTTATATAAATAAAATGGAAAGATATGTAAAGGTAAACCATGATATATTTACTGGAGAAATACCACTATTTATTAGAAATCATGGATATGAGTACGATTTAAATAATGAGAGTGAGGAAGAAGTTGAAGAAATAGTAAAGACAAAAGTAGAAATAGAAGTATATGAGTATCCAGCAATTAATTACAATGAATTAGTAACATTACCAGTAGGAAATGTAGTAAAAAGGATAAAAAAAGCAGTAAATGAAATAAATGGACATATATGGGATAAAGTAATATTAAGTGATGGAAGAGAGGGCTATATGTTTTCTGATAGTTTAGAATTAGTAGAAGGATATAGCAATATAGAATTTGAATATAAGGGAGAAAACTATAATGTATATTTTAGTCCGGAGGATTTAGAAATAAATATAGAAGAATATCCATATTATCTAATAGGAGAAAATACATATGGAGAGTTATCTATATATTATAGTAAAAGTAGAATTATATGCAGTAAACATAGAACGACGGGAAATTATAGATTATATAATAGTAACAATGAACCAGTACTTAGAGTAGGAGTAAATGAAACAGGAGAAATAACGCAACAGATGTGGGATTTTATAGAAAGAGCTAATTATATGAATAAAGATAAAATTACGGGATATATAGGAGCAAATCATGATATTTGTGATGGTGATGCAATAATTTTTAATGCCTGCATCTATGACGAAATAGGAAATATTGGTTACACAACAGGAGGTAGCTGGGACGATATTAAACCAGATTCTTCGGCTTATGCTATAGCAAAACAAGGAGAAGAAGAATATGATTCTATGCCTATGCTAGAGCGTATTTCGATTGAAGGAACTCTAATAACAACTAAAGAAATGTTGTATACTGGATTAATCAGCATTGAAGATATGTATACGAATGCTGCACCAGCAATTATATATTTTTTAACAAAGGGAGAAGACGGAAAAACAGACTATGAATATGCATATGAAGAAGATATATATACAACAGGTCATAAAATGAGAAAGATTTCATTTCTTACAGCAATAAATGAAAGTATGAGTATGAAAGAAAAACTAGTGAATAATATAAAAAGTATAAAGAATATTGCCGAAAAAATATGTATAGATGAAAATACACCTATAACATTTTATAATATAGTTGAAGATACTGGAGCAGCAGAAAAAAGAGAGAATAGCACAGAAAAAGAAGTTGATTGGTTCTTAACCTTACATAATTATAGAATAAAAATGGAATGTACAGCTATAAGAGTACAAAATAATTATAAATTAAAAATAAAATATGGATTAGTGGATTATTATGATTGGAAAGTATTAGAGAAGAAGGAATATGAAGAACTATTTAATAATATTGAAGGGGTTATATTAGATGATGTGTCGGGATATTTAGAACTAATGCATAAAGCTGGAGTATCACGTAATTATACAAATTATGGAGAAATAACATTTGATATTACATGGAGTAAATAATAAGAATTATATAGAAGAGGAAAGTGAAGATGCATATGAAAAAAAATAAAACAGCTCTTATAGTAACTGTAGTGATTATATTGTTGATTACTTTAGTTGCAATATCTTTATTAATAAATAGAAATGAAAATGTAAATATTCCAGTAAGTGGTACATCATCTAATCTAGAAACTTCAGTAGTAAATACTTTATTATCAGAAGAAGAAAGATTAGAAGTAGCAGAAGAGATAAAACAAACATTTGAAAATAAAACAGATAAAAAAGTGTTGAAAGTAAATGGAGAAGAAATAAGCGAAAAAGAAATAACAATTATTGATTTTCAAAAAAATAATCAATATGTAAATAAAGATGGAGAAAAAATAAATGCTGTAGATGAAGCAATTAAACAATATGTTATTTTACAGGATGCAGAAAAAAATAATATAACGTTAACAGAAGAACAAGAAAAAGATATAAAAGCAAGAATAGAAAAATCTATTCAAAATAGTACAAAAGAAGAAAATGAGGCATTACTAGATGCATTTAATATGACACAAGAGGAATTCATTGAATTCTATGTAGACAGGACCAAAAAATTAGAAATTATATCAAAATGGAACTATACTATATCTAACAAAATAAATAATGGTGAATTGAAAATAGAGGATGAAGAGTTTAATAATAAATGTCAGGAATACCAAAAAAGTGAAGAACCTAGTACGAGAGTTAAATTATTATTAGAATTAGTAGAACTGTACAAAAATTATTTAATGGAACAAGCAACAGTAGAATTTATAAATTAAGTAAAAGGGTAGACCAATTTAGCATTATTGGTCTACTTCTACGTAAAAGCTTGCATGGTGATTATCAGATGTAATAGTGATAGAATCAAATTCTAATAGTAGTGATTTACGAGAACTATTAAAAATATCTTCATTATAAGATAGAATAACATTAGTAGCATCTTCAGGAATTTTATCAGGAAAAGAGGCTAAATCTTCAGGTGTAAAATAATGCATTTTTACAAAGTCGTACCTGTCAGGATTATTAATATCAGAGCTAGGCACAATAAAGAAAGTAGAAGTTAGACATACAAATTCTACAAAAACTAAACTGAAAAATATAACAAAACCGTGTCCTAAGTTAGTCAAATATTCAGACGTTTTTTTAAAATTTTTACGGTAGGCTAATAGTAAAAATACAACCCAAAACACCCCTAATAAAAGGATAATACTAGCATTAAAATTTTTAATAATTGTGGAATAATAGCAATATTGATATAGAATAATAACACTAAAGCATAAAAAACTGCATAATAAGAAAAAGTAATTTATCATTAATTTAGCAGGACGATGGAATAGTATAATAAACAATACAAGAATAATAAAAAATGGAATATTTAATATCGTAGAAAATTTTAAGGATATATCAGGTGTATGTTTTAAAAAATCTTGTGCCATAAAAAAGATATTTACACATAACATACCTATTAGCATAATAATAAAAAATGATTTTTTTAATTGTTCCATAAAAAATTTCCCCTTTTTTTATGTAGTATATCACAAAAAATGCCAAAAAACAACCCAATTTGCCACTTGACAAAACGCAAAAATAAGGTATAATAGAATATGTAAGAAAAAAGGGAAGAGAGGAATGTAAGGCATATGGTTGCTAAATTATGGAAAAATGTATTATTAGTAATATTGCTACTTGCATGTCTATTTAATATTGTTGTAAAATTTGTACAAAAAACATCGTTAGAATATGAGTTACAATCCTCAGCAGCATATGTAGAAGCACAAGAAAATGAAAAACAAACAAAGAACTATTGAAAAAAATAGCAATTTGTGTTATGATAAAAAACGATAGTTTTTAAAACAGAGAGGAAGAGGTGAATACATAATGAAAGCAGGAATACATCCAGAATATAAAGAAGCTGTTATCACATGTGCTTGTGGTAATGTAATGAAAACAAATTCCACAAAAGCAGATATGAAAGTAGATATTTGTTCAAAATGTCATCCATACTGGACAGGTAACTTAAAAAGAGAAACAACAGGTGGTAGAGCAGACAAATTCAAGAAAAAATATGGAATTCAATAAGAGTAGAATGGGGGGAATAGCAAATAAGCTATTCTTTTTTTCACATTATAGGAAATTGCATTTCCTATAATGTGAAAAATATAGATGCACAGAAAAATTGCAAAGCAATTTTTCGCGTCGACAAATCTTATACGCTTCTTGCTAGACCTTAAATTAATATAACAAATATTAAAAAATAGAGAAAAGGTCTAGCGAAGCTAGATTTGTCACTTGAAAACCATAAAAAAATAAGATATAATGGGGAAAATTGAAAAAGAAAGAGGATTAAGACATTGAATAAAGTAGAACAAGAATTAGAATATATGGAAAAAGTAAAAGAATATCATCAAGGGAAAGACGTAAAATATGCTATCTTCACAATGGGATGCCAGCTAAACGAAAATGATTCCGAAAAAATAGAAGGAATGTTAGTAGGTATGGGGTATACCAAAACAGAAGATAGTAAACAGGCAGATATTATTGTATATAATACTTGTTGCGTAAGAGAAAATGCAGAAGAAAGATTATTTGGAAAATTAGGAGAAATCAAAAAACAAAAAGAAGAAAAGGGAACTGTTATTGCTATTGGTGGCTGTATGATGCAAGAAAAGCATATTACAGAAAAAATAAAAAAGAGTTATCCTTTTGTAGATATCTTGTTTGGGACACATACTTTATACAAATTACCAGAAGATATTTATCATATTTTAGAAAATAGAAAGAAAATAGAAGATATTGCCTATATCGATGGAGAAGTAATAGAGGGGCTACCTATTGTAAGAGGGGACCATATCAAAGCATCTGTTACCATTATGAATGGTTGCAATAATTTTTGCAGTTATTGCATTGTTCCTTATGTAAGAGGAAGAGAAAGAAGTAGAAGCCCCAGGGATATTTTAGAGGAGATAGAGTCTTTAGCAAAACAAGGTTACAAAGAAGTAACCCTATTGGGACAAAATGTAAATTCCTATTTAAGGGTAGAAAGAGAGAAACATATTCCTTTCGAAGAATATAGAGGAGTGAATTCTTTTGCTACTCTATTAAGAGAGGTAAATAAAATAGAGGGAATAGAGAGAATTCGTTTTGTTTCTCCTCATCCAAAGGATTTTACACAAGATGTAATAGAAGCTATTCGAGATTGTGAGAAAGTATCTAAAATTATCCATTTACCTTTGCAAGCAGGAAGTACGAGCGTGCTAAAGGCAATGAACCGCAAATATACCAAAGAACAATATTTAGAGTTAGTAGATAAAATAAAAAGAGAGATACCTCATGTGGTATTTTCTACAGATATTATTGTGGGATTTCCGGGAGAAACGCAAAGAAATTTTGAAGATACATTAGATGTAGTAAAAAAAGTTGGCTATGAACAGGTATTTATGTTTATCTATTCCAGAAGAGTGGGAACTCCAGGAGATAAAATGGAAAATCAAATACCAGAAGAGATAAAGCATGAGAGATTTAATCAGCTAAAAGCTTTAGTAGAAGGACAAATGGAAGAGCAAAATAAAACCTATATAGGAACTGTGCAGAAAGTATTGGTAGAAGGCATAAGTAAAAATAATGAAAATATGCTAACTGGTCGAACAGATTCTAATAAAGTAGTGATATTAGAAGGAGACAAAAATTTAATTGGCAAAATGGTAAATTTAAACATTATTTCAGAACATATGTGGTATTTAAAAGGAGAGTATAGAGGATAAAATTATCCTGCCATAATAAAAGAACCAAGAGAAAGAGGAGGAAGAAAAAATGGCAGAGAATACAGAGTTTTCGCCTATGATGCAAGAATATTTGAAAACAAAAGAGGAATACAAGGATTGTATTTTATTTTACCGACTAGGCGACTTTTATGAGATGTTTTTTGATGATGCCTTAACAGCATCCAAAGAGCTAGAACTTACTTTAACAGGTAAATTATGCGGACAAGAAGAAAGAGCACCTATGTGTGGAGTGCCTTATCATGCATCAGAGACCTACATTGCAAGATTAATAGAAAAAGGTTATAAAGTAGCTATTTGTGAGCAATTAGAAGATCCAAAACAAGCAAAGGGAATTGTAAAAAGAGGAGTGATACGTGTTGTTACTCCAGGAACAGTGGTAGAAACCAATTTGTTAGAGGAAAAGAAAAATAATTACATCATGGCTATTTATAAAATGTCTACTTATTTTGGCATTAGCGTGTGCGATATTTCCACAGGAGATTTTAGAATAACACAGATTGTAGAAAACCACAATTTTCCTAAATTACTAGACGAAATTTCTCGTTACACACCAGCGGAAATTGTAGTGAATTCTTTTATGTATGAGAGTACAGACGAAATGCAAAAAATAAAAGAAAGATTTGAAATCTACATTTCACGCGTGCCAGAAGCTAGTTTTTCAGCAGAAAGTACAGGATTACTAAAAAAATATGTTTTTGTAGATGAACGAGGAAATGAGATAGAAAGAAAACAAGTAGAAGAAAATCAATTAGCCATTTGCTCTATGAATGGATTATTACAGTATTTAACAGATACGCAAAAAACAAATTTAGATCATATTCATAAAGTAGTGTTATACCGTACTTCTCGTTTTATGGCATTGGATGTGAGTGCAAGAAGAAACCTAGAAATTACAGAAAAAATGAGAGATAAATCGAAAAAAGGAACTTTGTTATGGGTGCTAGATAAAACTTCTACCTCTATGGGCGGAAGACTGCTAAGAAGATGGCTAAATGACCCATTAATTGATGTTTTAGAAATCAACCGTCGTTTAGAAGCAGTAAAAGAATTAAAAGACAATGTGATGTTAAGAGGAGATGTAGTAGAGGCATTAAAAAAGGTATATGATATAGAACGTTTAGCTGGTAAAATTTCTTATGGAAGTGCGAATGGAAGAGACCTAATTTCTCTAAAAAATTCTGCCAAACAATTGCCAATGGTAAAAAACATTTTAAAAAATACAACGTCTCCTATGCTACAAGATTTATATCAAAATCTAGACGAATTAACAGATATTTATGAATTAATAGAAGAAGCCATTGTAGAAGACCCTCCTATTTCTGTAAAAGAAGGTGGACTAATTAAATTAGGCTATCAAGAAGAAATAGACCACTTAAAAAAAGCGACAACAGAAGGCAAAAATTGGATTATAGAGTTAGAGGCAAAAGAAAGAGAAAAAACAGGAATAAAAGGATTAAAAGTAGGATTTAACCGTGTATTTGGTTATTATATAGAAGTAACAAAATCCAACCTAGCGCAAGTGCCAGATACCTATATTCGTAAACAAACATTAACTAATGCAGAAAGATATGTAACAGAAGAATTAAAAAATTTAGAAAATCAAATATTGGGAGCAGAAGAAAAAGTAATTAACTTAGAATATCAGGCTTTTGTGGAAGTGAGGGACGATATAGAAAGTAAAATAACAAGATTGCAAACCTCAGCAGAAGTTATTTCTATTTTAGATGTGCTTTGTTCTTTTGCACAAGTAGCAGAAGATAGAGATTACGTACAACCTATTGTAGATAATAGTGGTGTAATTCAAATTAAAGATGGAAGACATCCTGTTATAGAAAAAATGTTGCCAAGTGGTAGCTTTGTACAAAACGACACTTATTTAGATGAAGCAGACGATAGACTTTCTATTATTACAGGACCAAACATGGCAGGAAAATCTACTTATATGAGGCAAGTAGCATTAATTACCTTAATGGCACAATGTGGTAGTTTTGTACCAGCCTCTTATGCTAAAATTGGTGTAGTAGACAAAATTTTTACTAGAGTAGGTGCATCGGATGACTTAAGTATGGGACAAAGCACATTTATGGTAGAAATGATGGAAGTGGCTAGCATATTAAAAGAAGCAACATCAAAAAGCCTAGTAATCTTAGACGAAATAGGAAGAGGAACCTCCACTTATGATGGACTCTCCATTGCATGGGCAGTAGCAGAATATATAGCAGACAAAGAAAAATGTGGAGCAAAAACGCTATTTGCCACTCATTATCATGAATTAACAGATTTAGAAAATAAATTAGAAGGCGTAAAAAATTATTCCATTGCGGTAAAAGAAAAAGGAGAAGACATTATTTTTCTAAGAAAAATAGTACCAGGGGGAACAGACGAAAGTTATGGGGTACATGTAGCAAAATTGGCAGGAGTGCCACAAGTAGTGACAAAAAGAGCCAATGAAATATTACGTTCGTTAGAAAGAAAAAATATTTTAAGTGGAAAAGTGGTAGAAAAAGAAAGCAAAAAAGTAGTAGCAGGCCAGCTAGATATGGGAAATTACAAATTAGCAGAAATAGCACAAGAGTTAGATAAGGTAGACTTAAACCAGTTGACACCAATTGATGCATTAAACACACTTGTAAAAATGAAAGAAAAAATGGCAAATTAAAAAGAAAAAAGAGGCTTACCAATAGATAAGAATAGTAGTAATAGCAAAGAATAGAAACAGCGTAATCTATGGTTAAAGAGCTTCTTTTTTTGTTGTATAGGTTTTATTGTATAGGAGAAAAGTAGCTTTGTTACATAGAAAATATTAGTTCTGTTTATTATTGTATTTCTAAGAAAAGAGGAAAAAATGGGAATCAATTTATATAGAGTGAATAAAAGTTATTGCATGTATTTACATGAATTTGATAGCAGAGTACCAGAGATGAAAGAAGAAAAAGAAACAAGACCATTTATCGGAATATTACTATGTGTCAATGGGAAGAATTTTTTTGCGCCACTCACTTCTCCTAAACAAAAACATCTTTATATGAAAGAAACACAGGATTTTTTAAAAATATATGAGGGAAAGTTAGGAGGAATTAACCTAAATAATATGATTCCCATTCCTAGAAGATTTTTAGAAAAAATTTATCTAGAGCAAATAGAAAATAATCAGTATGCTCATATGTTATCTATGCAACTAGAGTGGCTACAAAGAAATAAAGTAAGAATTACGAATAAAGCAAGAAATTTATATTTTTTGATAACACAAACAAAAGTGGAAGAGAGCTTAAAAAATAGGTGTTGTAATTTTAAATTATTAGAAGAAAAGTGTGATGAGTATATGCGTACCCATTATATTGCGGAAGAAGAAATTTTATATATTTATGCATAAAAGCATTTATTTTTTTTTTAGTTTTGTATATAATACTGCTAGTGTCCCAGAACTGTTAAGGATAAGTGAGACATGTCCCAGAAATATC
This sequence comes from uncultured Clostridia bacterium, assembly GCA_944386315.1. Taxonomy (GTDB): domain Bacteria; phylum Bacillota; class Clostridia; order TANB77; family CAG-508; genus UMGS1663. Next base: position 10,891 of record CALXAS010000044.1, read on the forward strand.
AGGGATGAGTGGGACATGTGAGACCGGA
>CALXAS010000045.1 GCA_944386315.1 uncultured Clostridia bacterium
AAAATAAAATGTATTATGGAAAGAAAAAAGCAATTATCATCACAGTCATTATCGTTTTATTAGTTCTTATTTTAGCTACAGGAGGGGTATTGGCTTACTTTTTTACAGATTTATTCAAATCTAATGAGACTCTATTTTATAAGTATATGGCAATAGGCTTAGAAAATATGGCGATACCTTCAAGCACGCAATTACAGGATATTGCAAATATGCAACAAAGTAGTCCATATGAAGTAAATGGAGAATTGTCACTTGGATATACGCCAGCAGAGGAAACAGAGGAATCTTTATCAGCAGTAGATGCATTAGGACAAATAAAAGTAGCAGTAACAGGTCAGAATGACCCAGTACAAGAGGCAAGTTATCGAAAACTAGATTTGCAATTAGCAGAGAATTCTATTTTTGAAGTAGAATATGCCAATAGCAATCAAATTGCAGCGTTAAAGTCCGATGAGATAGTAACTGCTTATGTCGGAATTAAAAACGAAAATTTAAAAGTGCTAGCACAAAAATTAGGTGTGCAGGATACAGAAACTATACCAGATAGTATAGGAGAAAATACAGCCAATATAGGAGAATTATCTAGTATTACAGAGGAAGAAAGAACACATATACAAGAAACCTATACCCAAGTAATACAACAAACTATATCAGATAGCTTATACACCAAACAACAAGAAATGACAATTCAAAAAGACGGGATAGAATATGTAACAACTGCTTATCGTTTAGATTTAAGCTCGCAAGATGTAAAAAATGTAGCAGTGCAAATATTACAAACATTAAGAGAAGATAGCATTACCTTAAATTGGTTAACAACAAAAGCAAAATTATTGGGGCTAGGGGAAGAATATACCCAAGTAAATCAATTAACTGCTACTATAGAAAATTGGATAGAACAGATTAATGAAAACGAAAATTTTGCAGAAGGTGGATTAAGCCTTGTTGTGTATACTTACCAAGGTGAGACCATTCAAATGGAAGCTATTATGGGAAATACTTTAAAATTAACAATCAATAGCGAAAACGGAGAAACTGGAAATAGCAAAATAAATATTCAATTAGAAAACTTAAGTAGTGAAGGAGACTTCTCAAAAATACAACTAAGCGTTACTATTAATGTAACAGATGCACAAACAGTAATCCAAGGAGAAATGAATATAGATGATGAGACAATGTATACTGTAAATACAACGACAACAGGAACAGCTAGTCAAAATAATGTGAATACTACTACAGAATTTATTATGAGCCAAGGAGGAGAATCCTGGACAATAAATTATAACGAACAGAAGAATTTTGTAGAAGAAGGAGAAAATATTGTATTATTAGATAACACCAATTGTGCTATTTTAAATGATTATCCAACAGATCAATTGCAACAATTATTGACAGCTATTACACAAAGAACAATGATGGTATGGATGGAAAAAATGCAGGAGATAAATAACTATATTAATCCAGTACCAACAGTGCAACCAAGCGGAGTGCAGTCATAAAAAATTATGGAAATAAGTAACTACTAAAAAACAAAATAAAAAGGTAAGAAAAAATAAAGAAACGATATAATCCTCCCTGTAAGAATAAAAAACAGGGAGGATAAGATTATGCAAAAACAAAAGAATAAAGAAAAAGGCATTACATTAATTGCCTTAGTCGTAACTATTATTGTATTGATTATACTAGCAGGAGTAAGTATCAGTATGCTAGTAGGAGATAATGGAATAATTACGCAAGCACAAGGGGCAAAAGAGGAGACAGAAGCAAAAGGAGACGAAGAAAAAATAAGATTAGCTATGACTGCTGCTCAAATAGCAAACAATGGAAATTCAAACATAGAAAAAGATGATTTGGAAATAGCTTTATTAGAAAATGGGGTAAAATCCATAGTAGTAGATAAGGAAGATGGAACAAGAAATATTATATTTTTAGATAGCAAAAAGATATATAAATTAAATAGCGACGGAAGTATAGAAGATACTAATAGTGATTTTGACAGTATTTATGTAGCACCAAATTCACAAGATGAAGCAAGGAATGAAGGTATAATAGGAATAGGAACAGATGGACAACCAGTAGATATGGATTTGTGGTTATACTCTTTTGACACAGTAACAAATGGCTATGGATTAAATAGCAACGAAGTATTTCAAAATTCAGAATATAATTCTAATGGAACAAATACAGAAACAATAAGAACAGCAGGTTATAATGGTACAGAAACTAATGGAAAAGATATTATAATACCACAATATATAAGTATAGATGCTGGAAAAACATATAGCCCAGTTACAAGTTTATATAGAACATTTAATGATAATGCTAATATTGAAACTATGCCAACAATACCATCAACTGTTACAAATATGTGTAATACATTTGAAAATTGTACAAATTTGAAAGAATGTAGTATACCAAGTTTAGTAGATAATATAAATTGGTGTTGGGCTGGTACAGGAATAACAAAAATAAGTGAAATTCCGAATAGTGTTGTTTATATGTATGGAACTTTTGCAAGATGTAATTCATTAATAAAGATAGATTTAAGAATTCCTAAAGATGCTGTAACATTACAAATGACATTTTATGATTGTGAAAATTTAAAGAAAGTTAATTTAGTAGGAGGGGAAAAAATAGAAAATATGTCTCAGACATTTACCTTATGTGAAAATTTATTAGAGATTTCAAATATTCCTCCAAATATACAAAATATGCATCAAACATTCTTTAAGTGTAGTAAATTAACTGACCTTGATAATTTAGTTATTCCAACAAGTGTAAATGATTTAACTGAAACTTTTAGTGAATGCACAGATTTAGCAGGAACATTGATCATTAATGCAAATATTACTGAAGTTAGTCAATATGCAGGAATATTCAATTTAGCTGTTAGAGCAGATAAAATACTAAAAATAAAAGGTAAGAGTAATATGATTGATGATATAATTGTTTATGCAAATAATAAAAATATAGTAAAAGAATAAAAATAAGTATATTCTAACAAACATATAAAAGTTACAAAAATATGAATTTAAAAAATTTTTAATAAAATTTATTATGGAAATAAGTAATCACTAAAAAGCAAAATAAAAGAGTAAGAAAAAATAGAGAAAAGATATAATCCTCTTCGTAAGAATAAAAAACTAGGAGGATTTTATATAGCTTCTTATAGTTATACAAATAGTCGTAATGCTTCTAATATAGAAAATTATAGCGAGTATCATTCTTTTAGACCGATTTTATACATGAATTAAATGAAATCAAAAAAACTAGTTGACAAACCGCAAAAACATAGTATAATAGTAAATAGTTATAACAGTGAACATAAATGAGACAGAGTAAAATAAAGGTTGTTTCCAGAGAGGATTAGCCAAATGGGCTGAAAGCTAATCTAAATAAACGTATTTGAAAAACTACCTCATTGTTTCTAGCAAAACTAGACGTATTACTTGCGTTAAAAGTATGAATTAAGTAAAAATAGGGATGGAACCGTGCAAAATAGAGCACTCCTGTAAATCAAATAAGATTTATGGGAGTATTTTTTTGCATAAAAAGGACATCTTAAAATAAGGAGGTATTCAAAAATGAAAGTAGAACTAAAAGATGGTTCTCAACTAGAAGTAAAACAAGGAGCTTCTGTTTTAGAAATTGCACAACAAATTAGTGAAGGGCTAGCAAGAAATGCTTGCTGTGGCATTGTAAATGGAGAAGTAAGAGATCTTCGTTATGAAGTAAGAGAAAATTGCAAATTAGAAATTGCCACTTTTGAAAATAATTTAGAAGGAAAGAAAGCTTATTGGCATACTACTTCTCATATTATGGCACAAGCGATTAAAAGATTGTATCCAGAAATAAAATTAACGATAGGACCAGCCATTGATAATGGATTTTATTACGATTTCGATACAGAAAAGCCATTTACTCCAGAAATGTTAGAAGCAATTGAAGCGGAAATGAAAAAAATTATCAAAGAAGATTTACCAATTAAAAAATTTACACTTTCTAGAGAAAAAGCCATCGAATTGATGAAAGAGAAAAAAGAAGATTACAAGGTAGAATTAATAGAAGAATTACCAGAAGGAGAAGAAATTTCTTTCTATGAGCAAGGAGAATTTGTAGATTTATGTGCAGGACCACATCTAATGAGTACAGGAAAAGTAAAAGCAATTAAACTTTTATCTTCTTCAGGAGCTTATTGGAGAGGAGACGAGCATAATAAAATGCTACAAAGAATTTATGGAATTTCTTATCCAAAAGCATCACAATTAGAAGAATATCTAAATATGTTAGAAGAAGCTAAGCAAAGAGATCATAGAAAAATAGGAGAAGATTTAGAAATTTTTATGACACATAAACTAGTAGGATCTGGCTTACCAATGTATTTACCAAAGGGTGCTACCATAAGAAGAATATTGGAAAGATATATTCAAGATAAAGAAATAGCACTAGGATATGCACATGTATACACACCATCACTTGCTAATGTGGAATTATATAAAACAAGTGGACATTGGGATCATTATAAAGAAGATATGTTCCCAGTAATGAAAATGGATGCAGAGGAAATGGTATTAAGACCAATGAATTGTCCACATCATATGTTAATCTATAAAAATAAAATGCACTCTTATAGAGATTTACCAATTCGTATAGGAGAATTAGCACATGATTTTCGTTATGAAGCTAGTGGAAATGTATGTGGCTTGGAAAGAGTTCGTCAAATGTGTCAAAATGATGCACATTTATTTGTAAGACCAGACCAAATAAAGGAAGAAGTAGGAAGAGTTTTAAATTTAATTAAAGAAGTATACCAAAAAGATTTTGGATTTTCTGAATCAAGTTTTCAATATAGATTATCTTTAAGAGATAAAGCAAATAAAGAAAAATATATTGATAATGATGAAATGTGGGAAACAGCAGAAAGTCAATTAAGAGAAATACTAAAGGAAATGAAAATTGATTTTTATGAAGCAACAGGAGAAGCAGCATTTTATGGGCCTAAAATAGATATTCAAATTAAAACAGCGTTAAATCATGATGTCACAATTCCAACTTGTCAATTAGATTTTGCATTACCAGAAAGGTTTGAATTAGAATATATAGGAGAAGATGGAAAAGCTCATAGACCAGTAGTAATTCATAGAGCAATCTTGGGTTCTTCAGATAGATTTATATCTTTCTTGTTGGAAGAAACAAAAGGAAATTTACCTCTTTGGATTGCTCCAGTACAAGTAAAAATAATGACTATTACAGATAATCAAAAAGACTATGAAAAAGAAGTAGAAGCAAAATTAAAACAAGCAGGCTTTAGAGTAGAGCTAGATGATAGAAACGAAAAAATAGGTTACAAAATCCGTGAAGCGCAAATGGAAAAAGTGCCATATATGTTAGTACTAGGAGATAAAGAAGTGCAAAGTAAATCTGTTGGTGTAAGAAAAAGAGCAGAAGGAGATATTGGTGCAATGTCAGTAGAAGAACTTATAGAAAAATTACAAAAAGAAGTAGAAGAAAAAGCATAATAAATAAGAAAGACGAGAAAGTACCTCGTCTTTTCTTTGAAAAAAGGAGAAAATATAGCTAGAAAAATAAAAAATAGTAGCAAATTTGAGAAAATAGTGTTATAATATACATTTAGTTACTGTAGTAGTCATCCTTTTAAGCAAGACAAAAAGGAAAGACAGTTTAAATAAAAAGGAGGAATATTATGCGATGGGAATATTTCCCAAGCAAAGTAGAAGTAGCAGTCCTAAAAACAGATAAAGGAGAAGAAATTTTATCTGTTTTAGAGGCTACAAGTGGACACTATACACAGCCAAAAGGTAGGTTTTCTTTTGTACGAAGTTATTTCGTGGACGGGACAGAAGAAAAAATTGCTTTGAGGGAAAATGGGCAAAGTGTCAAACAGGCAATGCTAGAGATTGCTTGCAAAAAAATAGAGGAAAATTTGAGGAAGCAATTTTCGGAAATTTTGCAGGCAATTACAGCAACCTAAAAAGAAAGAGGGGATGCTATGTGTTATATAGTGTTCTCTTTTTCATTATGCTAAAAAGATATTCAAAAAAACATTGGCAGTTCCTTAAAAGTGTGATATACTTGGAAAGAACATATACAGTAGGAGGGGGAAGACACGTTGGCAAAAAGTACGAATGAAAATGATGTAGAAATAAAAGAAAAATTAGAGAAAATAGGATTAGATTTAAAAAAAGTACCAAAATATTTAACAGAAATAGAGCCAATTCAGTATAGAGTTACCAAAAAATATGAACAAACTAGTGAGAAAGTATATAGATATATTAATGTAAAGGACATTGATATTTTAATTACACAAAGTGATAGATTAGATGAGATGTCTTTAAAATACAAAAAAGCAAAACCATTAGCAGATTATATAGAAGAAAAAGGAGAAGAAAATTTAGAAGAACATGACATTTTTATTAGAATGTTAAAAGATTTAGATTTAGAAAGATTAAAAGACCTAGAAAAACAGCAAGAGCCTTTTAATGAAAATATTCCTTACGAAGTAAAATATAAAGATAATTTTGTATGGCAAATATTTTATGCAGAAGCAAGCGATAGATATTTTATGCTATTCCCTAGCAACGAAACAAGAACAGAAAGTTTATTTTATTTAATTAAGAAGAAAATAGAAGCACGCAAAAGTAGAAAAAAAGAACTAATATTTGTTCCAATTTGTGATCAAGAATATCATAATACTTTTTTAAAAAGAACACAAATAGCAGATTTAGAAAATTATTTATGGCTTTTTACAGGAAATTGGCCAACCGTTTATGAGGTGTATGATAAAAAAGACGAAATGAGTTTACAGATTGTGGGAGAAACCACCACATATGACAAAATAAAGAGTTTGTATAAAATTGTATTGCAAGATAAAACGCAGGCACAAGAATATTATAAACTGGTAAAAGCATTGTTTATTCTGCAAACTTATGATGAGCAAGCTTATCATTTTAAAGTAGAAATAGGAAGAGAGGGAGATTTAGAATTTAGCATGGGATATAGCATGCAAAAACTAAATTATAATACTTTGCCTAGTTTTATTCAAAAAGAATCCACTCATATGTATCGAGAAATCGAAAATTTAACAGATAAATTAGTATTTGAAAGCGAAACATTGGAGTTATTAAAGCAAACAATAGAAAAACAAACAGAAGAATATAGAGTAAAAGAGAAACAAATTGTTACTTTTTTAGAGTGTAAAAAAACTTTCTTTGGAAAAGTAAAGTATTTTTTTGGTTCCAAAAAGACGAAAAAGACAGAAGAAGAAAAATTAAAAGAAGTAATGGAAGAAAAATATAAAAAAGAAGAAAAAGAGGAATTAAGTTTAGAAGAACTTCCTATTTTAAAACAAGAAAGTACCATAGAAGATTTGTTAAAATTATGTGATATTTTAAAAGAAAGAGAAACATTATACAAAAATATAGAAATGGATATTAAGGCAGCTGAAAATAAAAAGAAAAATCTGGAAAGCAAAATTAAAAACGCTACTTTGTATATCAATGAAATAGAAAGTCATAAAAAGAGCATTTTTGACTTCTGGAAATTTACTAATAAAGATCAAGTAAGTTTATTAAATGAAAGTGAAGAACAAGAAAAAGAAGAAAATAAAAAGAAAATAAAGAAAGTATTTGACTATGAAGAGGATTTAGAAGATACAGGAAAGCAAATAGATGATAAGCAAAGAGAAATATTATCACAAAATGAATGTGATGGTGTTTTTGCAATAGAACAAGAATTGCCAGCATTTCAAATAATAGAAAAAGAAAAATTACTAAAAAGAGATAAAGATGCATTGCAAAAAAGATTAGAAGAATTGCAAGAACAATACATAGAAGAGGGCATTGGAGAAAAAGGTTTTGATATTTTTGGTAATGTATTAGAAGATAAAACAAAAATTAAAAGTTTAAAAAACAATAAGCATAGAGAAATACAAAAAGATATTTATAAAATATTAGGCATTACGCCACAAACAACTTTAGCAGAATATAAAACAACGCTTATGAATTATGATAAATTAGTAAAAGAGGCATATGGGAAAATAGTCTCTCCAATAGATATGTGTATTTATCAAGCAAGTAATCAAGAACTACAAGGAAAGGGATTGGGTATTTTCTATATTTCTCCACAAGAAGCAATAAAAGACTATAAAACGGAAGAAAAAGCAATTATTTTCAATAAAGTGAATTTGAGAGAAGGAATGCCAGCTATCTTTTATACCAATAGTATGTATTATGATAACATGCACAAAACCTTGCCAGTAGGAATGGACGTAAGTTCCAAAGTACTGTTAGATTTGAATGAATTTTCGGTAAAATTAGTTAGTAGAAAAGATTTTCGTGTAAATAGTTTAAAAAATGAAGTGGAAAATGAAATAAAAAATATACAAGTATTTGAATATCAATTAGAAATTAAGAAAAAATAAATAGAAAATCTTTGTGGTGGCAAGTTGCCAAAAACAATAAGAAAGAATACGATAAAACAAAGAGGAGGAAGACCATGATACAAAGAGTGAATATTATTGTGTTAGACGGATTTGGAATAGGAGAAGCACCAGATGCAAAAAATTATGGAGATGTAGGAAGTAACACATTAAAGGGAATTTATACAAATACAAAATTGAATCTGCCAAATTTAAAAAAATTAGGACTATATCAGATAGAAGGAATAGGCATACAGGAAGAAGAAACAGAAATAATAGGAACTTATGGAAAAGCAAGAGAACAATCAGTAGGGAAAAATAGCCCAGTGGGACATTGGGAAATAGCTGGTTATATTACAAAAGAAGGATTTAGAACTTATCCACAGGCTTTTCCAGAAAAGTTATTAGAAGAGTGGAAACAAGAAACAGGAATAGAAGGTATCCTATGTAATAAAGTAGGTTCTGGTACAGAGTTATTAAAAGAGTATGGAGAAGAACACATAAAAACTGGCTATCCTATTGTGTATACTTCTGCAGATAGTGTATTTCAAATTGCGGCACATGAGGATATTATACCTGTTCCAAAATTATATGAACTTTGCAAAATCGCAAGAAAAATATGTGATAAACCAGAATATAATATTGGTACAGTCATTGCAAGACCTTTTGTAGGAGACAGAGCAAATAACTTTACAAGGACTTATCATAGAAAAGATTTTGAATCTCAAAAGTTTGGAAAAAATATGTTAGATATCATTTCGAAAGAAAAAGAAGTTATTACAATAGGTAAGATAGAAGATTTATTTAGTGGAAGAGGCATTACTAGAGCCATTCATACAGAAGGTAATGCAGATGGAATAGAAAAAAACATAGAAGAATTAAAAAAAGATACAGAAGGTTTACTATTTACCAACTTAGTAGATTTTGATATGTTATACGGACATCGTAATAATATAGAAGGATATGCAAAAGCTTTGGAATACTTTGATAGTAAGTTACCAATTATCATGCAGACGATGAAAGATAGCGATATGTTAATTGTTACAGCAGACCATGGAAATGATCCGTCCACACCAAGTACAGATCATAGTAGAGAATATATTCCTATTCTTATCTATGGAAAACAAATCAAAGAAAATGTAAATGTTGGAATAAGACAAACCTATGCAGATATTGCAGCTACAGTATTAGATATTTTAGGAATGGAAATGTTACCTACAGGAAACAGCTTTAAAGAAGATATTATTAAAGAATAGAAATATCCTTTTAGAGGAAGATACTATGAAAAGAAAGTATCTTCCTTTGAAAAATGAGTATAGTTAAAATAGAAAAGAAGGGAAAAAAGTGGAAGAGATAACCAGAGAAGATGTCATGGCACATGCAGAAGATAAAGAATATCTATTAAAGGTAGCAGGAGATAAAGAAACTGCCCCTTTCATCGAATTTGCCACAGAAGCATTAAGAGATGATAAAGAACTTGTTTTAAAAGCGGTAACAAGCAACGGAAATGCGCTAGAATTTGCAAGTGATAGATTAAAAGCAGATAAAGAAGTGGTGCTTGCTGCTGTACAAAATGCGGGTTGGGTAGCTTGTTATGCAAGTGAAGAATTACGAGATGATAAAGAAATTATACTAACAGCTGTAAAAAAAGAAGGGCAAGCACTTTATTATGCAAGCGAAAAATTAAGAGACGATAGAGAAGTGGTGTTAGAAGCGGTAAAGAATAAAGGGCTGATTTATAAGTATGCTAGTAAGCGTCTGCGTGCAGATAAAGAACTAGCAATAGAAGCAATTCGTAATGATAAAAGAGCCTATAGTTATGTGGTAGAAGAGTTGAAAGAAGACGAAAGTATAAAGGCTGTAAAAGAAGGAAATGCAGAGTAAGAAAGCCTTAAGAAAAAATATTTTTAGAAATTTTGAAAAAACTGTTGACAGAGTAAATAAAAGATGTTAATATTAGTATCAGCCTTCGGAAAGAGGGCTAAAAAATAGCATAAAAGTAGGTTAACATTTTAGATTATTTCTTAAATAAAAAAATATTCTAAAAAAATAAAAAAAGTGTTGTCATACAACTACAAATTGTGCTA
>CALXAS010000046.1 GCA_944386315.1 uncultured Clostridia bacterium
CTACGATAATGTCTAAGTGTAGCTCACCCATACCTGCAATAATAGTTTGACCTGTTTCATGGTCTGTCCATGTTTTGAAAGTTGGGTCTTCCTCTGCTAATTTTGCAAGAGCAACTCCCATTTTTTCGCTATTTGCTTTATCTTTTGGCTCAATAGCGATATCAATAACAGGCTCTGGGAATTCCATAGATTCTAAGATAACTGGATGTGCTGGATCACAAAGTGTATCTCCTGTAGATACTTCTTTTAATCCTACTGCTGCTGCAATATCTCCAGCATATACTTTTTCTATATCTTGTCTATGGTTTGCGTGCATAAGCAATATTCTTCCTATTCTATCTTTCTTATCTTTGTTAGCATTTAGAATAGTAGAACCTGCATCTAATGTTCCAGAATATACTCTGAAGAAACATAATTTTCCAACGAATGGGTCTGTTGCAATTTTAAATGCTAATGCTGAAAAAGGTTCGTTATCGTCTGTTTTTCTTTCTACTTCGTTACCTTCTGGGTCAACACCTTTAATATGTGGAATATCAATTGGTGATGGCATATAGTATACGATTGCATTTAATAATTCTTGCACACCTTTATTTTTGTAAGAAGAACCACAGGTTACAGGAACGATAGTGTTATCTATAGTACCTTTTCTTAAACCTTTATTGATTTCTTCCTCTGTTAATTCTTCTCCCTCTAAGTATTTCATCATTAATTCGTCATCTTGTTCTGCTGTTGCTTCCACCATTGCTGCTCTATATTTTTCTGCATCAGCTTTCATATCTTCTGGGATTTCACATTCTTCGATTTCTTTTCCTAAATCGTCTTTATGAATAAATGCTTTCATTTTAATTAAGTCTACAATTCCTTTGAAGTTATCTTCTGAACCAATTGGTAGTTGTACTGGAACTGCATTAGCATGTAATCTTTCTTTCATTTGCTCTACACATGCGTAGAAATCAGCACCTGTAATGTCCATCTTATTAACATATGCCATTCTTGGTACTTTGTATTTATCTGCTTGTCTCCAAACAGTTTCGGATTGTGGTTGTACTCCACCTTTTGCTGCAAGTACAAGCACTGCACCATCTAGTACTCTTAGAGATCTTTCTACCTCTACAGTGAAGTCTACGTGACCTGGTGTATCAATAATGTTAATTCTATGATTTAACCATTGACAAGTAGTAGCTGCAGATGTAATAGTGATTCCTCTTTCTTGCTCTTGTACCATCCAGTCCATGGTAGCTTCTCCCTCATGAACCTCTCCTATTTTATGAGTTCTACCAGTATAGAATAGAATTCTCTCTGTAGTAGTAGTTTTTCCTGCATCTATGTGAGCCATAATTCCTATATTTCTTGTTCTCTCTAAAGGAAACTCTCTTCCTGCCATTTTTCTATTTTCCCCCTCTCATAAGCTTACTCTTACGATTTTTTTATGGATAAAAGGTATTATTGCAAAACAATACCTTTTTATTTTACCATTTATAATGAGCAAATGCTTTATTTGCTTCTGCCATTCTATGCATATCTTCTTTCTTTTTGAATGCTCCACCATTTCCAGTACGCGCATCTAGGATTTCGTTTGCTAATTTTTCTGCCATTGTTTTTTCATGTCTATTTCTAGCATAAACAACTAGCCATCTTAATCCTAATGTTTGTCTTCTTTCTGGTCTAATCTCTAATGGTACTTGGTAAGTTGCACCACCTACTCTTCTTGCTTTTACTTCAAGAACTGGCATTACATTATTAAGTGCTTCTTCAAATACTTCTAGTGGATCTTTTTGCTCTTTTTCTTTGATGATGTCAAATGCATCATATACTATTTTTTGAGCTACTGTTTTTTTACCGTCTAGCATAATGTTGTTTACAAGCTTTGTTACAAGTTTGCTATTATACATTGGATCTGCTATAACGTCTCTTTTTGCTACATATCCTCTTCTTGGCACTATTCTTCCCTCCTTTTTATTATGATTTTGTTATTAAAAAATAACAAATAGGTACTCTGAAAAGCTTTGCTTTTCCGTATAGTGCGTATAATCTATTCTAAATTTAAGTACCTTAAATTAGTAATTTCTTATATGCACTAAGCTTCTTTGGGCAAATTCCTATTTCTTTGGACGTTTTGCTCCATATTTTGATCTTGCTTTCATTCTGTCTTTTACACCTGCTGTATCTAATGTTCCTCTTATAATATGGTAACGAACACCTGGTAGGTCTTTTACCCTTCCTCCTCTAATTAGAACAACACTATGCTCTTGCAAATTGTGTCCAATTCCTGGGATATAAGAAGTTACTTCATAACCATTAGAAAGTCTAACTCTGGCAACTTTTCTTAATGCTGAGTTTGGTTTCTTTGGTGTTACTGTTTTTACTACGGTACATACACCTCTTTTTTGTGGAGATCTTCTATTGGTTTGTCTTTTTTTCATAGAATTGTATCCATGTTGTAAAGCTGGTGCTGTAGATTTTGTAGTTGCAGTATGTCTTCCTTTTCTTACTAATTGATTAATTGTTGGCACTTAAATTTCACCTCCTAAAATAAAATATACCGCTAATGTCATTGCCTATTCCAGCAATTTACATTAACGGTAATTATTGTATCATTTTTTGTTAGTTATGTCAATGGTTTTTCTTATTTTTCTTCTCTTGCTGATTCACTATCTTTTACTTTAGCTTTTGCAGCTTCGTCTGCTCTTCTCATTGCTTCCTTATAATCAACAGTTTGCCTGTATTGTTCCATTTTCTCGCCTCTTTGACTGCTTCTTAATGCTTTTTTATAATCTTTTGGGTCTATGGATTTCCAATAATCTGCATTTACTCTATCGTCTAAGCTGTTTGTTTTATGTTTTTCTTTACCCGCAGAAAGTCTTTCCACTTTTTTGCTTCCTGGTAATGGAATAGCTTTTATTTTTCTTACTATGTTATCTCTCATTTCGAAGGCAGATACTTTAAATCCTTTCTTAACAGTAGCAATTCCTTTTTTCTTAGCATTATTTGCTATACTTAACAATTCTGTTCTATCTGCTACATCTATTTTAGGTTGTTTGCTTTTCTTGTTTTTATCAAATAACCCTTTTAAGTTGTATTCTATATCAATTTGGCTCTCTTCCATTTCATTTTCTCTATCTTTTGGAGATTTTCCTATTTCTATCATCATTTTATAATATTCGTTTGCTTTATTGGTTCCAAATTGTCTATCATACTTTCTTAATACTTCTAGAACATTTATATCTACATTCTTTAAATCTTCCATAGTTTTTCCAGCTTTTTCGGCTAGTCTTTCTTTATCAAAACGTAAATCTTTTCTGCTAATATACCATTCCTCTTCTGTATTTACATTTCTAACTAAATATTTATCTTGTTTTGCACTATATAAAACCCTAACAGAGTCATTAGTTGCACTTGTTGATGGTTCCTTTCCTTCTGGTCGCTTACCACTTGTTGGTGGTTCTTTCCCTTCTGGTTGTTTTCCACTTGTTGGTGGCTCCTTCCCTTCTGGTTTACTTTGTGTTTTTTGAGCTTTTAATTCTTTTTCTCTACCTTCTATATACTTAGTTAATTTCTCTAATTGTTTCTTTTCGATATCTTGTGTATCATAATCTAACACTATACTATCTCTTACCAACATAAGGTCTTGAATTTCTTTTACCATTTCATTTTGTCTTTGTTCAATATTTTTCAAAGCTTGTTCCGATACTTGTCTATCAAAGTTTTTATCTCGAAATTCTAATTCACCATTATAAAAAGCTTCCCATTGAGCTGCTCTATCATCAAGCTCTAAATCTTCTTCTATCTTTTTGTGATACTTATCTTGATATTCCTTTAATTGTTCTTTTTTCTCTAAAATCTCATTATTAATTTGATTTTTTAATATTGCTATTTTTTGATACATATCACTTTTTAATTGTTTTTCTTTCTCTGATACTTGTTGCTTTCTTCTTTCATTAATTTCTTTTTCTAAACTTCCTTCTTCTAGTGTTGCACCAGATAATCTTCTCTCATCTGCTTCTATTTGTTCAATTTCCTTGTCCAATTCCTTTTTTTGCTCAATTAATTTTTTTAATTCTTCTATAAATTCTAATTCTTCCATAATTTTCCCCTTTCCAAGAAAAAGATTTCACCTAATAAATATTTTACCACATAATTACATAATTTGCAATCATATTATGTAAAATTTTAATTTTTGTCATGAAAATTATATATAAAACTTAATTTTCTATTCAAATTTCACACGAGATAGACATTCTAGTGCTCTATCTGCCAATTTGGTATATCTTTGTTTTTTGTCTTTTATTTTTTCTTCTAAAGATGGTAAAATGCCAAAGTTTGCATTCATTGGTTGGAAATTTTCTTTTGGCGTAGCTATATAGTCTGCTAATGCTCCTATCATAGTTTCTTTTGGGAATTTTATTTTTTCTTTTTCTTTTAATTGTGCCACTACATTTAAAGCAACCACCATTCCTGAACTAATGGATTCTACATATCCCTCCACTCCTGTTATTTGTCCTGCAAAGTATATATTAGCGTTTTTTTGGAATTGATAAGTAGCATCCAATAATCTTGATGCATTTAAGAATGTATTTCTATGCATTACTCCATATTTACTAAACTCGGCATTTTCTAATCCTGGAATAAGACGAAATACTCTTTTTTGCTCTCCATATTTTAAATTGGTTTGAAATCCTACCATATTAAATAGACTGCCTTCTGTATTATCTTGTCTTAATTGTACTATGGCATATGGTCTTTTTTCTGTTCGTGGGTCTGTAAACCCTACTGGTTTTAATGGTCCAAAACGCAGTGTATCTATTCCTCTTTTTGCCATTACTTCTATAGGCATACAGCCTTCAAAAATTTCTCTCTTTTCAAATTCATGTAGTTCTACTACTTCCGCTTCTACCAAAGCCTTCCAAAAGGCTTCATACTCTTCTTTTGTCATAGGCAGATTTATATAATCCTGTGCTTGATTTTGTATTCTGCTTTTCCAGTCTTTTATCTCTTCTTCTCTTTTTCGTTCTTGCTCGTATCTCTCGCCCCAAAAAGCAACAGAAAAATCGATACTCTCTTTCTCCACAATAGGTGCTGCTGCATCATAAAAATGCAAATCTTCTTCTCCTGTTAGTTTTGCAATCTGTTTCGATAATTTTTCTGACGTAAGTGGTCCTGTAGCAATCACAACGATTCCTTCTTTTGGGATTTCTTCTATCTCTTCATGAATGATTTCTATATTGGGTATATCTTCTATTGCTTTGGTTACTTTCCCAGAAAATTTTTCTCTATCTACTGCTAATGCTTGCCCTGCTGGTACTGCTGTTTCATCTGCTATCTTTATAAGCAAACTATCTAAGTGCCTTAATTCCTCTTTTAATAACCCACAAGCGTTGGTATGCAAATTAGACTTAAAAGAATTACTACAAACAATTTCTGCTAAATCTGTACTATGATGAGCAGGGGAAAATTTGATGGGTTTCATTTCATATAATTTTACAGGAATTCCTCTTTTCGCAATTTGATAAGCTGCTTCTGTTCCTGCTAAACCTCCACCTATCACGGTAACCATTTGCCTATTTCCTCCTCTCATTATTATCTTTTTTATTTTTATTCGTTTACATCACTTGAATAATATCCAGAACCTTCATTTTGATTTTAATAGGTTTTGCTTTTTTATTCTCTTTCTTCTTTTGCATCTTCCATTTGTTCTTCTTCTCTATATTCTGTCCAAGATATTTCTTCTGGGTCTTGCCCATGTTCTTCTTGTAGTCGAGAGTACCTTCTGTCTGCAAGTTCTTCGCAAGTAGCAAGGTAATCTTGCTGATCAAACTCTATGCCTTCTTTTTGCATGGCATGATAAATTTTTACTTTTCTTTCTAAACATTGTACAATTCTTTTTTCTTCTATGGTTATTCTTTCCTTTGCCTGTTCTAATTGATTATCACAGTTTCTTAGTTGTTGCTTTCTTTGTCTTTCTTCCCAATTTTCTTGCTTGTCTTCATATTGCTTTGCCCAGTTACTTCTTTTTTCATCCATTCTTACTACACTCCTTCTTCACTTTCCATCCTTTTAGCTAAATAATTGCATAATTTCTTCTTTTGATAATTTATTAATAAAGGTTTGATTGGTAGATAACATACTGTCTATTAATTTTGCTTTTCTCTGCTGTAGTTCATAAATTCTTTCTTCTATAGAATTTTTAGTAATTAATTTGTATACTTGTACGTTTTTTTTCTGCCCTATACGGTAAGTTCTATCTGTTGCTTGATTTTCCGCTGACAAATTCCACCATGGGTCATAGTGAATAACCATGTCTGCTCCTATTAGGTTTAGCCCTGTTCCTCCTGCTTTTAAAGAAATTAAGAATACTTTTATTTCTTCGTTTTGGTTAAACTCTTCTACCATTCCTATTCTTTCTCCTACTTTTGTTTGTCCTGTTAATTTAAAATAGGAAATAGCTTCTTTTTGCAATGCTTTTTCTATAAAAGGAAACATTCCTGTATAGCCAGAAAATAACAATATTTTATGCCCTGCTGATACCGCATCTTTTACAATTTCTATACATTGATTTAATTTGCTGCTTTCTCCTTTATAGTTATCAATAAATAATCCTGGATGGCAACAAATTTGCCTTAAGCGCATCAACAAAGCTAATATTTTTATTTGACTTTTCTCTACTCCATTTTGTTGTAATTCTTGCATTGCTTCTTGTTTTGCATTTGCCAAATAGGATAAGTAAATTTTTAATTGTTCTTCTTGCATTTCGTTATTTAATACAGAAATAGTTTTATCTGGTAGTTCTGTTAATACTTCTTTCTTTACTCTGCGAAGGATAAATGGTTCTATTAACATTTTTAGTTTTTTCATAGCAATTTCGTCTTGGTCTTTTACGATAGGAGTCTCATACATTTCCTTAAATTTGTGGTAATGAAACAAATAACCTGGCATGATAAAATCAAAAATGGACCACAACTCTGATAACGAATTTTCGATAGGAGTTCCTGTTAGTGCATATCTTTTTTTGGCCTCAATGACTTTTATTGCTTTTGCATTTTGTGTATTATTATTTTTAATATATTGTGCTTCATCTGCAATGATGTATTGAAATTCATAGCCAAGTTCTTCGTAAATTTCTTTATCTCTTTTTAGTAAATCGTAAGAAGTAACCACAACATGATACTTTGGTATTTGTTTTAACTGTTTTTCTCTTTCTTTTGCATTTCCATGAATAACCATTGTTTTTAAACTTGGCGCAAATTTTCTCATCTCGTTTTCCCAATTTAGTGCAAGAGAACTTGGACAAACCACAATGCTTGCTTTTGGATTTTCTTGTGCTTCTACATAAAGTAGTAACAATGTGATTAATTGCAAGGTTTTTCCGAAGTCCCATGTCATCTGCTAGTATTCCACCAAAGCCATATTCATCTAGTACTTTTAACCATTCTACTCCTACTTTTTGATAACTTCTTAAATCTGCCTGCAATCCTTGTGGTAAGTCTATTGGAGCAGCATTTTCTTTTTCTTCTACTTTTTGTACTAATGTTTTGTAATTCTGCTCTCTCGTAATGGTAGTTGTTTTCATATTTTGCAAAAGTCTCTCTAAGTACATACTTCTATAGATGGGTAGTTTTAATTCTCCCGTCTGCATTTGCTCAAAATTAACCCCCATGTTTTCTGTCATGCTATCTAGGAAATCCATAGTTTCGTTTTCTTCTAAACTTAAAAAACTACCATCTTTTAATCTATGAAACTTTTTCTTTAGCTTATACTGTTTCATAATGTCTTTTAATTCTGACACATCAAAATCTAAACCAGAAAAATCAATTTGTAAAAGATTGTTTTCAATTCTAACTCCTAATGCTCCTACTTTTGGTTGTCTAATTTCTTTTTCTTTAAAATTTTGTGTTGCCAAAATTTCAAATTTTTTCATATATTCTTCTATTTCTTCTGATAGGAAGGAATATATCTGTTCTTCTTTTACTAAAATAAGTCTTCTATTGGCG
This sequence comes from uncultured Clostridia bacterium, assembly GCA_944386315.1. Taxonomy (GTDB): domain Bacteria; phylum Bacillota; class Clostridia; order TANB77; family CAG-508; genus UMGS1663. Next base: position 7,989 of record CALXAS010000046.1, read on the forward strand.
GTATCTATCATAAATCCAGTGTTTCTGAACATTTCTAGTACTTCGTCTTCTTTTACAATATCTCTTGCTATGGATGGAGTTGTTTCCTCTAATGGATTAAACTCTGTTTCTCCATAGATAAATACAATATCTGCGGTAATATATTGATGGTCATCATAGTCTAAGAATACTTTTACATATAGGTCTTGTGGAATATATTGTTCTTTATCTTCCTCTTTTAATTTGGTAATATCCATTTGCTTTTTTACTTTTGGAAATACAATAGAAAAAAGTTGTGGTAATTCTTGCTTTGGCATTGTAATTTCATTAGTAAAGTTTTTGCGAAATACTTCTAATAGCATTAATGTTGTGTTTTTAAATTGCTCTGTACAACGATATAGGGTATCTCCTTGTAAAAAGTAAATATAGTCTTTTCCTTCTAGTACTTCATAACGATAAATGTCTATATTTGGCTTTAATACATATTCTCCTTTTTCTTTTTCTTGCAAACTAAAGGTAATCTTAGGCTCTTTATCTTCGAAATAGATATTTTTTTCGTCATATTCTTCTTCCATTACAATCGATTTTTCTTTTAGGATTTCAAATAGTTCATCTAATCCTGTATTAGAAATGGTAATATAATTATCTGCAATTGTTCTTCCATAATAGTTATATTCCGATGTTGCCTCATTAGCATATTTGATAATTTCTGCATATTTAAGCAAATATTCTAATAAAGGAATACTCTCCTGTGTAAAAGCTTCCTTTGTATGTACAAAATTTAGTTTTGCACCATAACGATATTCTTCTTTACGTAGCATTCTTTCATAAAACTCTGGCAAATTTTTTAATTTATATAGTTGTTTATCTCCTATTTTACATTCTAATTTTAACGTTTTATGATAGCTATCATAGATTAATTTTGGCTCTATACGAATGCTGTGCATTGGTGCTTTTGTTTCTTTTTTCTCTTCTTGTTTTTTGGCTGTTGGATAAAAGGTAAGTAGTAATTGTTTAAAGTTTCTATATTTTTCTTCTTGTTTTTTGTGATAGTAATCCTGATACATATCCATATCATTTTTTTGTTCTACTTGTTTTCCCGTAAAAATGCGAACATAATCGCTATTTTTGGCAAATTCCATTGCAGTTGCTAAAATATGCTTGCAGGCTGCGTACCTTCCTTGATAGTCTGGGCAGTCGCAACTAACATCTTCTATTTCTCCATCCTGTACTTGTATGTATACGTCATAGTTATCTGTATTTCCATTTACAACGGCCTTTAATTCAAAATTAGATGCGTCTTCGTAAATGACTTTACGAATATTTACTTTTTTCTGACTGACATATCTTTGCGCCCTCTGTTTTCTGTCTTCTCCTGCCTCTTCATACAATTCTTTTAACACTTCTGGATTTACTATCATTTTTTCTCTCCTGCCTTATTTTTTCTAATGTTATATTATATCGTACTTTGGGCTGAAAAACAAGAAAAACCCGCAAAAACTTAAATTTTTAAGTCTTCGCGGGTAAATAGGTTGGAAATTAGTCCTTAAGAGGTACTTCTACATAGGAAAATTCTTTTTGTAGCTCCTCTATTGCTTCATCATTTATTCTATAGTCTTGCATATACAATAACTTTTGCTCATATGACCACTCTTCTCCCAAAGGTTTTTCTTTAATAAAATCTAATTCATTATTGTTATTTTTATAGTACAACTCGTAAAGAACTGTTCTTTTAGGATAACTCATCTTACATTTTTCTGTCTCTACCATATCCATCAAATCTCTTTCGTAGCAAATGCAAACTTCATCAAAATTTAATTTTCGTTTCTCTTGAATCCATTTTGCCATATCGACTCTATAAACATTTGGTTTTTCTAAAAAAGAATTTACTTTTTCCTTAGCACTTTCCATCTGTTCTTCGTTTTGTGGATATTTTCCCTTATTGACTGTAAGCAATAAAAAATTATAAAAAATTTTCTCTTCTATTGAATCTCCTTTAGGGCAATATATACTATACTTAAAATGATCTTGTACTACATCTTCTATTAATTGTTCCATATAACATGTATCTTTTTCTCCAGACAAATAGTGAATCAGTTCTGATGTTCTATCTAATTCGGCACAGACTCCTATCACCAATGGAGTATAAGCTATTCTTTGATACTGATACTTTTCCTCTTCCGACACCTCATCTGTTAGGATGATATCTGCCCCTTTTTTATTTTCCACAAACTTTACTTCTAACCCAAAGTTTTCTAATTTGTCTTTTAAAAATTCTTGCTGACTTCTTATACAATATACTAAAATGATTTGTTTTTCTCCTATCATTTTATTCAAATGGATTTTTATTTTTTTATAATTTTCAAAAAAACTTGTTCCTATTGCTAGAATACTATACATAAAAATCCAAGTACATATAAGCCGAAAAAAACCAGAGAAAAACATTTCATTTATTATGAATTTCACTACTTCTTTATATCTAACTAAACATGTGAAAAAAATTAAAACAATGGCATAAATTATCCATACT
>CALXAS010000047.1 GCA_944386315.1 uncultured Clostridia bacterium
AATTCATCCACATTTAGAATGTCTAATTCTTGTTTTTTCTCAGCGATTAATACATCTACACCATAAAGAGCTACTCTTCTATAATCACCAATAATTCTTCCACGACCATATCCATCTGGAAGACCTGTAATTAAGTGAGAGCTTCTAGCTGCTCTAATATCTGGAGTATATACTGCAAAAACACCATCATTATGTGTTCTTCTTAAATGATTATAGATATAATCTACTTCTTCATCTACATGGTATCCATAAGATTCGCAAGATTTTTCTACAATTTTAATACCACCATTAGGCATAATAGCTCTTTTTAAAGGAGCATCTGTTTGAAAACCTACAATTTGTTCTAAATCTTTATCTAAGTAGCCAGCTTCGTAGCGGTCTACTCCAGATGGTGTTTTGGTATCTACATCTAAAACACCATTTTCTCTTTCTTTTTCATAAAGTTTTAACACTTTGTCCCATAATTTTTTTGTTCTTTCTGTAGCACCTGCTAAAAAGGAATCATCTCCTTCATAAGGTGTGTAATTTGCTTGAATGAATCCTCTTACATCAATTTCTTTTGTCCATTCTCCTGTTTTGTCAAATCCATCCCATTGTTTGAATTCCATAAATAAACCTCCTTAAATATAGTATCTATCATTTTCACGTAATTATTCCAATTACACTGTGCTTTTCTATCATACCATATACAAGAAAAATTTTCAATGGGAAATTGTAGAAAAATGATAAAAATTATCATTTTTAGTCAGAATTGGGATAGCTAAAAATCTTCTTCACAAATGACTTTAGCTAATTTATAAATCAATTTTTGTTTTTGGGAGGAACATTGAGAGAGTAAATCATTGAATTCTGCTTGTAAATATTGTTTAGATTGGTGAGAAACACCATTTAAAATTTCTCCTTCTGTAACATCTAATAATTTGCAAATTTGCGTTAGCCTCTCAATATTAATATGTAGCTTTCCAGTTTCTATTTTACTTAAATAAGCCACAGAAACTCCCATTTTTTCTGCTAACATTTCCTGAGTATATGTTTTTTGCTTGCGAGCCATTTTTAGTCTCTTACCAATAATATTAAAATCCACAGCCATAGTATCACCTTTCCTTAAACCTCATCATAATATAGCACTAAAAAGGTAAATTTTACAGATAACAATGAGTCGAAAAGGAGTTATGAGTTAAATTCTTTATTCACTTTAATAACTGTTTTGGCAATTTCATAAATCATTTTTTGTTCTGAAAAAGAGCTATTACTTAGTAGTTCTTGAAATTCAGAATCTAAAGGTACAGTTGGCTGGGCAGTAGGAGAACCTGTTAAAATACTACCAGCTGAAATATTTAATTTCTCGCAAATTTTATATAATCTAGGAAGCCCTACTTTTAAGTCACCACGTTCTATACGACTAATAGAGGCATTAGAGATTCCTAAACTTTCTGCCAATTGTTCTTGTGTCATTTTTTGAGATTTGCGTGCTTTTTGTAATCTTTCTCCAATAATTTTATAGTCCAGTGATGATGCCATGTATCATTTCTCCTTTAATTTTACAAATATAGAATTATTTCGACTATAATAGCATTCATAAGGTGAAATTTACAGAATTCTATTAGTAAAACTAAACTAATAGGAGATAATAAAACAAATTTTTTTCTTAGCTTAAGATAATTCCACTAAATCTTTCCAATATTTTTTCGGCATGAATTGCATTTGAAGACGTGGATTTTTTCGTTCCTCTATGGCTATTGTTTGAAAAAATGTTTTCCATAATTGCTGATATTCTTTTTCTCTTTCTGAAATAGAAGGAACTATAAAATTTTTGTCAGATTGTATTTGATATTGATGGGTATTATATAAAAATAACAAACCTCTATCTGTAGCATCATGAATGATAAAATTTTGATGGGGAAGCCTTCTTACAAAATGTTGTCCTACATTTTCAGTAACATTGTGGGTAGGATGAATACAAGCATAAAATAGATTATCTCCTACTTCCTTAAAACGTAGCAGCCCTTTTAATTTATGGGCTTCACTAAGCATTTTTTTGCGAAGCGAATGTACCTGAAAAACAAAATCAAGAGAGAGCATGGTGTTAATTTTAGGTCCAATGGAAAAACCATTTAATAGGTAAAGTAAAATAGACATTTCTTTTTTTGGAACATTGGCTAAAAAAGCATAGTAATTTTCATACAAAGTTTGATAGGAAATAGATTTTAAAATGCCATGAAAAATACGATCTGCTTTTGTATAATCTGTGTGATATATTTCTACGGTATCTAATAAATTAGGGATATATTGCTTTTCTTCTATAATGCGAGAAGGTATCTGCTTTTGGACATAGCAATCAAAAACAATACTAAGCAGACCCTCAAAGCTACCATCATAGAGATAAACTTTTTGATTACAAGAAAAAGATAATGCCATAATAGGAAAACTCCTTTCTAATTTAGAAACTTTTAAAAAGCACCTGTTAAACTTTTGATTTTATCCTCTTTTGTAGGAAGAAACGTGTCGAAAAGAGAAGTTTGTATATAAGTGCTAGCAGGGGTAGATGCTCTTTCTAAATAGAGTAAATTTTCTTCGATAAAACTTTCTTGAAAAGAAGAAATTTTATCAAAATATTTTCCGTCACAGGTAATAAAATAGCGAGCACGTTTTAAAACAATACCTAACTTCTTTAAATTTTCAAAATTTAAATGAAATTCACGCCTAGCCGTAATAATGCGTTTAGCGGAAATAACCCCAATGCCTGGCACTCTTAAAAGCGTAGCGTAATCGGCAGTATTTACTTCTACAGGAAATTTTTCTAAATGCCTTAATGCCCAATCACATTTTGGATCAAGTAGTGTATTAAAATTAGGGTGATTTTGGTCTAATAATTCATCCACTGTAAAGCCATAAAAACGTAATAGCCAATCTGCCTGATATAGCCTATTTTCTCTTAACAAAGGTGGCTGTGGCAGAGCAGGAAGTAGGGCATCTTGATTAATAGAAACGTAGGCGGAATAATACACTCTTTTTAAATGCATTTTTTTATACAAACTTTCTGATAATGTCATAATCGTGTAGTCTGTTTCAGGAGAGGCTCCAATCATAAGTTGTGTAGTTTGACCTGCTGGTACAAACTTTTCCTTCCATTTCGATTTTTCCTGACTGGAAGTATGAATTTGTTGGGAAATATATTGCATAGGAGCAATAATGCCAGCCTTTTCTTTTTGAGGAGCAAGTAATTTTAAACTAGTTTGGGAAGGAAGTTCAATATTAATGCTAGTTCTATCTACTAATTTTCCTAATTTATCAATTAATTCTTTGCTACAACCAGGAATGGTTTTTACATGAATGTAGCCATGAAAATGATATTCTTGACGTAAAAGAAACACTGTTTCATAGAGTCTTTCCATGGTATAGTCTGGATTTTTTATGACAGCAGAACTTAAGAAAAGACCTTCTATGTAATTTCTTTTATAAAAGTTCATGGTAAGCTCGGCTACTTCTCTAGGAGTAAAAGTAGCTCTAGGTATGCTATTACTACAACGATTGATACAATACTTGCAATCATAGATACATGCGTTAGATAGCAAAATTTTTAAAAGAGAAATACATCTTCCATCAGCACCCCAACTATGGCAAATACCCGAGACATCAGCATTTCCAAAACCATCTTTATGATTGGTTCTTTTACTACCAGAAGAACTACACGAGGCATCGTATTTGGCACTGTCTGCTAAAATTTTTAGTTTCTTTTCTATCTCCATTTCTCATTCCATTCCTTTCCACAAATACAAAACAGGTTGTAAGCATTTTAAAACTTATGTTTGGCAATAGTATAACATATGAACTTTGAAAAGTCAAACAAAAATTCGTAAAAATCTCTTAAATTTTTATGAATATGGCATTTTTTATTGGAACTTTTCCTATAGTATGTTAGAATAGAAAAGAGGAAAAAAGTAAAGAGAGGCAAAGAAATGAAACGTTATGAACCCAATATAGAATATGGTTTAACTGAGGAACAAGTAGAAGAGAGAAAAAAAGAAAATCTGGTAAATAAAGATACTTCTGTACCTACGAAAAGTATAAAGCAAATTATTAAAGATAATTTTGTTACCTTATTTAATATTATCAATGTTATATTAGCCATTGCTATTTTTGCAGTTGGCTCTTATAAAAACATGTTTTTTTTATGTATTGTGATTTTAAATACAGCCATTAGTACGATTCAAGAGATACATTCTAAAAAAGTAGTAGATAAATTAGCTATTCTTGCCAGTCATAAACAAAAGGTAATACGAGAAGGAAAAGAGAAAGATATAGGGATAGATGAAATTGTTCTGGATGATATTCTTCTTTTAGAAACTGGGAATCAAGTAGTGGTAGATAGCATCCTGCAAGAGGGAGAAGTAGAAGTAGATGAGTCCTTTATTACAGGAGAGACAGATACTGTTTTAAAGAAAAAAGGAGAAATGCTTTTATCAGGAAGTTTCATATCTAGTGGTAGAGCAAAGGCAAGAGTAGAACACATTGCAGAAGAAAATTATACAGCGCAAATTTCTTCAGGAGCTAAATACATCAAAAAAGTGAATTCTGAAATAATGAATTCTCTAAATAAAATTATTAAAATTCTTTCTATTGCCATTGTACCAATTGGTCTTATTTTATTTTGGAACCAAATGCAATTACCAGGCAACACTTTTGGAGAAGCTGTAGTAAAATCTGTGGCAGCTATTATTGGCATGATACCAGAGGGACTTGTGTTATTAACAAGTACTGTTTTAGCAGTAAGTGTTATTCGTTTGTCTAGAAATAAGGTATTAGTGCAAGAACTTTATTGTATAGAGACATTGGCAAGAGTAGATACTCTTTGTTTAGATAAAACAGGAACTCTAACAGAAGGAAAAATGGAAGTAAAAGAAATGTTATGTCTGCAAGGAACAGAAACAGAGATGAAAGAGATACTTTCACATGTGGCAGGCACTTCTGAAGACAATAATGCTACGATTATGGCTTTAAGAGAATATACCAAAAAGCCAAAAGAAAATTGGAAAAAGAAACAAATAGTACCATTTTCTTCTAAAACAAAATGGTCTGGAGTTTCTTTTGAGGGAAAAGGAACCTATGTAATTGGAGCGCCAGAGTTTGTTTTAAAAGATAAAATACAAGAATATGAGAAAACATTAAAATCTTATACAGAAAATTATAGAGCAATGGTATTAGCACATAGCAATAGGGATTTTGAGGGAAGAGAATTACCAGAAGAATTACAAGTAATTGGTTTTATTGGCATTATTGATAAAGTAAGAAAAGAAGCAAAAGATACCCTTCGTTATTTTAAAGAACAAGGAGTAGCTATTAAAATTATATCAGGAGATAATCCTGTTACTGTTTCTAAAATTGCAAAATTAACAGGAGTGGAGGGGTATGACAGTTATATAGATTTGTCTACTATTCCATCGGAAGAAGAGGTAAAAAAGATAGCAACGAAGTATACCGTATTTGGCAGAGTAAGTCCTATGCAGAAAAAATGGCTTATTCAGGGCTTAAAAGAAGCGGGAAAAACAGTTGCTATGACAGGAGATGGCGTAAACGATGTATTAGCCTTAAAAGAAGCAGATTGTAGCATCGCTATGGCAAATGGTAGTGATGCAAGTAAAAGCGTGTCACAATTAGTATTATTAGATTCTAATTTTGCTTCTATGCCAAAAGTAGTAGCAGAAGGAAGAAAAACGATTAACAATATTACACGTTCTGCATCGTTATTCTTAGTAAAAACAATTTATTCTAGTGTATTAGCAGTGTTATTCATTTTGATGGGAGCAGAATATCCTTTTATGCCAATACAATTAAGTTTAATTAGCGTAGTAACGATAGGAATACCTTCTTTCTTTTTAGCACTAGAGCCAAACAAAGAAAGAATAAAGGGAGAGTTTTTGAAAAATGTAATAGCAAAAGCATTGCCAACAGCACTTACGGTTATTATAGGCGTATTTGCACTTGGTGTTGGTCATAAATTAGGAAAAGTACCAGACGATATTTATTCTAGCTTATGTGTAATGGTAACTGGATTTGCAGGTATTTTATTACTATTTACTTTAGCAAAAAGCAAAAAATCAGAGCATAGTAAATTACCATTTTCTATTTTCCGACTAGTACTTAGCATTATAGTAACTATTTTATTTATATTAGGATTTACAAAGCTAGATTGGTGGTTTTCTATTTCTGAATCACCAGATATGTGGAGACGAGTTCCAGTCATTCTATTAATGGATGTCATTAATTTTGGCGTATGGAATTATGTGCTAGCTAGAGTAATGAAAATGGAAAGAGCAGGTAAGATAAAAAAGAAGTCTTGCTAAGTAACTTAGAGTATGATATAAAAAAGATAACGTAGAAAACAAAAGAAAATGGAGAAAATAAATGGATATAAAAAACGTTATCTTATCTTTTCAAAAGGATTGTAGCAATATATTTCAAAATAAGGAGTATATATCTATGCAAGAATTGAAGAAAAAAATGCAAATATATGCACCTTATTACCAAACTTGTAAAAACAAGCCAGAAACAGTAATACAAGAGTCAGCTACGGTAAATCAAGAAGAATTGCAAAGTTTTATAAAAGAAATGGAACAAATACCAGAAAAAGTGGAAGCACATAACCATAGATTTATAGAAGAGCAATTGCAAGTGCTAAAACCCTATTTTGACAATATTTTAAAGGAAATAGACCCCAATATTATGCTAGACGAAGAACAAAGAAGAGCGGTTTTAACAGATGAGAAATATTGCCTTTTAATAGCGGGAGCAGGTGCGGGAAAAACCACTACAATGGCAGCAAAGGTAAGATATTTAGTAGAAAAGAAACATATCAGGCCAGAAGAGATTATTGTTATTTCATATACCAATAAAGCGATTAATGAATTAAAAGATAGAATTAATAAAAAGCTAGATATTCCAGCTAAAATTATTACATTTCATGCATTTGGTTATGAAATTATTAAACAATTTTATGACCAAACGCCAGAAGTAAACTTTTCTTCCTATAGAATTATATTAGAGATGCTGGAAAAAACAATTTTTGAAGATAAACAATTGATGAAAAATGTGGTGCTTTTTTTAGGATATTATTTAAATATACCAGTAGAAGCATGGAATTTTCGAAATTTAGAAGAGTATCATAAATTTAAGGCAATGCAAGATTACTCTACTTTGAAAAGTAATTTAGGAGAATATATACAAACAATAGAACTTGCTAGAAGTAAAAGTAAGAGAACCATTACAGGAGAATATTTAAGGTCCATGCAAGAAGTAGAAATAGCCAATTTCCTATACTTAAATGGAATAGAGTACGAGTATGAAAAAGTATATGGGGCTACTTTGGGAAAATCACGTAAACAATATACGCCAGATTTTTATATCAAACAAGGAGAAAACGAAGCTTATATTGAGCATTTTGGGATTCATGAAAATAAAACTAGCCATTTATATAATGCAAAAGAATTAGCTAGATATATCCAAAATATTGCACAAAAAGAAGTGTTACACTTTGCCAGAAAAACCACTTTAATAGAAACTTGGGGTGCTTATAACGATGGAAGAACTTTAAGAGAACATTTAAAAGAAGAATTAGAAAAGCATGGTTTTATCTTAAAACCACGCGAAGAAAAAGAAGTATATCAAAAAATAGTAACGACAGGAAAAGACAAATATGTTTATAAATTTATTGAATTTTTAATGACATTTATCGAGCATTATAAAACAATGGGATATGATAGTAATGGATTTGAAATCCTGCGTAAAAGAACAGATAATGCAAGGACACTTTTGTTCTTAGAAATTGCACAAAAAGTATATACACATTACCAAGAAACATTAAAGAAGAATAATCAAATAGATTATGCAGATATGATAAATGAAGGAATATTTTATCTTTCTGAAATAGAAAGACAGGGAATAAAATTACCTTACCAGTATATTATTATAGACGAATTTCAAGACATAGCAAGACAAAGATTTGATTTTACAAAAAAATTATCACAAGTTTCTGATGCAAAAGTAGTAGCAGTAGGTGACGATTGGCAATCTATTTTTGCTTTTGCGGGTTCGGATATTACTTTATTTACAAAGTTTTTAGAATTAATGGGTTCTGGAAAAGAACTGCAAATTACGCATACCTATAGAAATTCGCAGGAGTTAATTGATATAGCAGGAGATTTTATACAAAAGAATCAATCGCAAATAAAAAAGAAATTAATTTCTAATAAACATTTGCAAAATCCTATTATGATAGAAACATATGATGATGCGAATGGTTTTTATGCCAATTTAGCGGATTGCATAGAGAATATCATAGAGAAAATTATAAAAGAATTTGGAATGCAATCTTCTATTTTGCTAATAGGAAGATACAATTTTGACCTTCACAAATTAGAAAAAACAGGGAAATTTGAAGATTTAAAAAGAGGAAATAAAGTAAAGAGTATCAAATTTCCACAGGCAAATTTATCCTTTTTAACAGCACATAGTTCTAAAGGATTAGGCTATGACAATGTAATTATTTTAAATATGTTAGAGACGAAATTTGGTTTTCCTTCTCAAGTAGAAGAAGACCCTATTATGAAATTAGTGATACAAGAAGATAATCAAATACCATTTGCAGAAGAAAGAAGACTGCTATATGTAGCATTAACAAGAACGAAAAATAGGGTATATATTGCTACTCCTCTTAATAGACCGTCTAGGTTTGTGATAGAATTAATAGAAAATTATCACCTAGCTTATGAAGGACTTTTAAATAAAACAGTGGTAAATTATTATGAACTAAAATGCCCTGTATGTGGTAGACCGCTGAAATACGAGGTAAATAAAACCTATGGCTTACCTCTTTATATTTGTACAAATGAACCAGAAGTGTGTGATTTTATGACTAATAGTAAAGAATGTAGAAAAGATATTTTTAAATGTGATGTTTGCAAAGATGGCTATATGATAGTAAAGAAAAAGTTGGATAAAGAAGAATATTTCTATGGTTGTACGAATTATAACAATGGAGAGGGATGCAAACATATCATAAATTTCTGGGAAGAATATTAATAGAAAAGGATAGAATACAGAGGTGATGTAAATGGCAGTAACAATTAGAAAACTAGAAAGAATAAGAAGAGATGGTCTTAAAGCTTTAAAAGAAAAATTAGGCGTTGAAGGTATGATAAATTTTATTCAAATGTATAGTGATGGAAAAGGTGATTATACAGAAGAAAGAAGAAAAATTTTAAAAGATTTAAATAAAGAAGATTTATAGAATTTTCTAAGGGAAGAATTGAATTAATCTAATAAAAAATCTATTCTCAAAAAGGAGAGTAGATTTTTTATTTTTTGCAACTAATATATAAAACCAACAAGAGTAAAATAAAGATATATTTAAAAAGTTCTAATACTAAAAATATGAGAATACAATTAAACAAAAGTATACACACTGGAGGTTTTCATATATGAAGGGTGTTTCTATAGAACAGCGTGCTGTGGATTTGGCACATTATATTATAGATTCAAAAGATACAGTGAGGGGAGCAGCTAAAAAATTCGGTGTTTCTAAATCAACCGTACACACCGAAGTAACATTCCAGAACGGTAGAAATAAATTACCTATAATTCCAGAAAGTATTGAAATTAAAAAGGTTTTCTTAGCAGAGAAGAATCCAGTTGTTAGGTTAGGATTATTAATTAAATAAGAAATATAAATGTAAGTCTTAAAAGTAAAATTTTAGGACTTTATTTTTTTGACCTAAAATTATACTAAAAGCAATTTTAAAAGCCATAAAATCGAACTTGGTGCGAATAAAAAATGAAAGGAGGGTATGCAATGCAAAAGTTAAAAGGATTTTGGATACCAGCAGAAATTTTATTAAATAAAGATTTATCAGATAAAGAGAAAATAATATTGTCAATGATTTTATACTTGAGCGAAGAAAAAGGAAATTGCTTTGCAAGTAATAAATATATTGCAAGTATTGTAAATGTAACACCTGAAAGAGTATCTAAAATTATAAGATCATTAAAAGATAAAGGATATGTAAAAGTTAAATTAAAGTACAAAATAGATAGCAAAGAAATAGAAGAAAGACAAATTACACCTATAGTCGAAAATATCAATAGGTATAGTGAAAAAGTTCAAGAGGGTATAGATAATAATAACTATTCAGATAGTGAAAAACGACCATACCCTATAGGTAAAAACAACAAAGATATAATAAATAATATAAAAAATAAAAATAACTATAATAATGGGGCATTTATTAAGAAAAATAGTAAGGCAAACTTTGAACAGCGAGATTATACTGGCTTTGACTTTACTAAATTATATGCAAATGCAAGTAGCTTTTGTATATAGAAAATCAGTTA
>CALXAS010000048.1 GCA_944386315.1 uncultured Clostridia bacterium
TTGATTGGATGAGCTATATCCTTGAATTCTCCGTTTGGAGTTTTTCTGCTTGGCATAGCAATAAATAATCCATTTTGGCTTTCGATAACTTTGATATCGTGTACTACGAATTCATTATCGAATGTTACAGAAGCAACAGCTTTCATTCTGTTTTCTGAATTTACTTTTCTTAAACGTACATCTGTTATTTGCATTTGAGCACCTCTTTCCAATTGTTTTAAATATTTGTACATTTTCTTATGTACAATAATATTATTCGTCAAAAAAAATTTTTTTCCTTCTTGTTTTTACAATTTTTCTAAACAATTTTTTAAAAGCTTTCTTTCCACTTATAGGATATACACTTTTTTTCAAAAAAATACATATAATGGAGTATAACTTTTGTAAAATGTATTGAATTTTGGGGCAAAAAATTATATAATTCCATAATGAATTGACAAGACGCTTTAAGAATTTAAAAGGAGTGTGTTTTACTGTGGCACATATAGAAGAGTTAAGAAGATATAAACGTATACATATGATAGGTATTGGTGGTGTTAGTATGAGCGGCATCGCAGAAATTCTAAAACATTGGGGATTTTCTATTACTGGTTCTGATTGTGCAGAATCCGAAATTACAGAGAAATTAAAGAAAGACGGTATTCCTATCGTCATTGGTCATGATGTCTCCCTTGTTTCTCAAGCAGATATTGTAGTATATACAGCTGCCATTCAAAAAACAGACGAAGAATTAGTAAAGGCAAAAGAATTAGGTATTCCTACTATTGAAAGAGCTGATTTTTTAGGTTTACTTACAAAAGCTTTTGACGATACTATTTGTGTTTCTGGAACACATGGAAAAACAACTACTACTTCTATGATATCTATGTGTTTTTTAGAGGCAGGTTTAGACCCTTCTATTCAAGTGGGTGCCACACTAAAGGCTATTGATGGCAATTATAGAATTGGCAATAGTGATTACTTTATTATAGAAGCCTGTGAATATGTAGAAAGTTTCTTAAAATTTTATCCTAAGTCTGAAATCATTTTAAATATAGATGATGACCATTTAGACTATTTTAAAAATATGGAAAATATTTTTAATGCTTTTGTAAAATATGTAAAATTGCTACCAAAAAATGGGCTATTAGTAGTAAATTCTGATAATTCCTATTGTAACCAACTTCATAAGTATACTACAGCCCGTGTTATTACTTATGGTATAGAAAATGAAAAAGCAAATTACGTTGCTCGTAATATTACCTTTGATAAAAATGGATTTGCTCACTTTGATGTTTATCATAATAATTATTTTTATGCTTCTATTGTATTATCTATTCCTGGTGAACACAATGTATCTAATGCACTTGCTTGCATCGCTTTATGCGATAACTATGGCTTAGATAAAGCAGATATCAAAGAGGCACTTCGTAAATATACAGGCGCTCATAGAAGATTTGAGTTTGTAGGACAATATAATGGTGCTAGTATTTACGACGATTATGGTCATCATCCTACAGAAATAAAAGCTACGGCTTTAGCATTAAAGAAAAAGCAATATCATCATTCTTGGGTAGTATTTCAGCCACATACCTATAGTAGAACAAAAACTCATTTAAATGAGTTTGCTACTGTACTAACCAATTTTGATAACATTATTGTAACAGATATTTATGCTGCCAGAGAATCGGATACTTATGGCGTTACAGCAAAAGATATTGTAGATAAAATTACAGAGACTGGTAGAAAAGCCTACTATCTTCCAGATTTTGAAAGTATTATTCAATTTCTAAAACAGCATGTAGAAAAAGATGACATTATTCTTACATTAGGAGCTGGAACTGTTACCAATATTGGTCCAATGCTTTTACAAGCTGAAAAAAGCAAATGAGTCGTTAAAAAATGTCCCACTTATCTCTGATATTTGTGGGACATTTTTTAACGGCTCATTTGCTTTAACATTAAATCTCCAAAAACGGCATAACCTGTTGTAGGATCATTTACTAATACATGTGTTACTGCCCCAACGAATTTTTCATTTTGTATAATGGGTGCTCCACTCATCCCTTGTATAATTCCTCCTGTTTTTTCTAATAGTTCTTCATCCGTTACTTTTATTTGCATACTTTTATTATCTTGGTTATTCCCTGTATATATTTTTTGAATTTCTATTTCATATCGTTTTGGCTTTCCCGCCTCTATTTCACATAGTATTTCTGCCTTTCCTATTTCTATTTCATCTCTAGATGCTACTTCTATTGCCCTATTGCTCATATTTAGGTAATTCTTATTTTCTACTCTTCCAAATATTCCAAATGCTGTATTCTGATATACATCTCCTATGGTAGAAGAATTGTCTATACTACCTCGTATTTCTCCTGGCTTTCCTTTTTCTCCTTTTGTAATAGAAACTAATTTCATAGTAACTAATTCTCCGTTAGAAATGGTAATTAAATCTCCTGTATCTATATCTGCAATTCCATGCCCTAACGAAGCAAACATTCCACTTTCTGGTTCATAAAAAGTAGCTGTTCCTACTCCTGCTGCAGCATCTCTTACCCATAGTCCTAATTTATATTCATTATCTTTCGTTTTGGTAGGTATCATCGTTACTACTTGTTCTGTATTATCTTCTTGCACATATTTTACTGTAATTTCTTTTCCTTGGGAGGCATTTACCGTTTGTATTAATTCCTCTGTGTTGGTAATTTCTTGCTCATTGATAGATATAATCCTATCTCCTTCTTCTATTCCGGTATTTTCATAGGGTTTGCTTCCTTCTATTTCTGTCATACCAACTACTAACACGCCACTCGTATATAGTTTTAAACCTATTGCATTTCCGAAGTGGAATTACTTTTGTTTTAGGAATTACACTAACCGATACTTCTTTTATAGGAATAGTGTCAAATAAAGAAAAACTAATTTGCATAGTGCCTGTTGTGTTTGCCTGCAATGTATCTGTATTTTCTCCTTCTGGTATGCTTCCTACCACTTTTGTTCTTTCTGCACCTAAAGGATATTTTTCCAAACCAGTGCTTCTGTTGCTAGTTTCTTTTAACTGAATTCCCCATAAAGAAAAAACAGAAAATTTTTCCCCTTGCATGAGAACAATACTATCCGGAAATAAGGTAACAAATGCAACATAAATATATATTACCAATAAAATAGCAAGAATTATGATTCTTTTTACATATTTCATTTTCATTCCTTCTTTTCGCTTACTATTTTTATTCTTCCCTTTTTTCTTCAGTTTCATTCTCATTTCTTTCACCATTTTTTCTATTTTTGGGAAATTTTTTAGAATCTATATTCAAATCACTTTCCATTCCATATTTTGGTACTATTTTTTTTAGAAGGAGAGACTAAGTTAAAAAAGTTACAAAAAGAAGTTATCACTTTTTCCATGATAACTTCTCCTATTTTATTTATATTCCCTTTTGCAATTTAAAGAACGTCCCTAAATTGCACCTAAAGTTTAGACTCCAAAATAATCATTGGTACGATATAAATCATAACGTTCTCTTCCTAGTGCTGTTAAATATTGTTTTCTTAAACTAGAGCCTTTTATATTCCTCGTTTGGTTGTTTCCACCTGAATCAAAGAATTCTACTGTTCCACTAATTAACCCATCTATGTCATAAGTAGCAGATACATTTACCATACAATGATAACATTTACTATTAGCATGAGGATAATAATGTACCTCATAATCGTCTGCTATATGGATACTTTGTCTTTCAAAAGAAACATTGCTATAAACTCCAATAACTGTGCTATCTAAAATATTCATACAAGTAGGCAAATGCACTTCTCCGTCTTGAGTAATAACGTATAGGGAATCCTCTGTCACTACTTCTTCGTTTTTATCGTTTGTAATGATACAATAGTTATTGAAATATTTTGTTCCAATTGGTATTCCTTGTAAAAAGGTAGCAACGGTTATATTGTTTACTAGCTTATCCCAATCTTCCTCTGAAAATACAGGCAACACAAACTCATAACTACTTCCTCCCTGATTATAGTTTGCAATAGCTGATGCCAAATTAGACTGTATACTCCTTCTAATAACACTAATTCTATTTTCATTAAAAGTGGAACCATCTAACAAAGGATTATTACTACTACTTAAACGGAATATTTTTTCTTCCCCTGTATTTACTGCAAAATCGGAAATGACATTACCATCCATATCTCTTGCATTACTTTGGGTAATATCTCCCATATGAGCATTTACCCATGTGCTAAACTCATAGGCTTCTTTATAATATTGGAAGGCGCTTTCACTATATAGATTTCCTCCTATTGTCATACTCGTTACGTAGTTCAATATATCTTGGTCATAAATTCTTTGCTTTTTATTATCTGTATACCAAAAATAGGTCATGCCATCTGTTGCTCCCGGGTCATAATAAATCTTTGCATTTTGATACACCGTATATTGATAAGTAACTGGTGATGAGGTATTTATTACCTCACCTGCTTCATTTAGTAATACAATTTGTTCTGACAAAATTTCTCTTTCTATGGTTTCTCCATCATAAACCAAAGTTTTATTTGCTTCATTGATGTTTGTTACTAAACTAGGATCAATTAAATGTCCTGACCTTGTTTCATAGGAACCATCTATATTTCCATAAACTGTAATAGCATTATCCAAGCTATAGTTTACTACAAAATCGTCTGTTCCTCTTACATAACGGCAAGAATAATAAATATATGGCTTTAACCCATATTGGTAGCTACTGGTACTTTCATTTCTATATTTTCCATAAATATAGTAACCATCATACATAACATATAACATGGCTGGTACATAGTTATTTAAAGCTTCTTGGTCTATTCCATTTTTTCCCAATTTTGTTCCTAATGAGTTAAAAAAGGTAGAAATGGAAGCTTCTATATCTCTAATTTTCGAATCACTTACACTAGAATATTTGTTGTTGATAGTATTTATTTGAAATGCTTTTATAGCATCATAAGTAGCATTCTGCAATTTAGATGTATAAGTTGTTTGCAGACCAATGGTATCTATTTGTGTTTGTATATACTGTGTCACTACCATAGTAATCGGTAATATGATAATAACAAATATGATTGCTAAATGTTGTAATTTCATTTGTTTTCCTTTCTAAAAAAAGATTAGAATGGTAGCACTCTAATCTTTCTTCGGTTTTCTATTTTGTACCATTAACGGTTACCATACCAGCATGTTGTGCAGCAATTTGATAGGTATCATTTCCTGCTATTTGATAAAAGAAGTTCTTCAACAATTGTGAAATAGTTTGGTTCGTATTCTTTACCGTTACAGATACCAAATCTCCTTCTTTTAGTGTAATTCTTCCATTACTTTGCAGAGTATCTTCTATTTGGCTAGTATATAAATTATAATATAAGTTCTCTCCAATTTTTGTCATCTCTGCTTGTGTGGTTTTTACACCAGGATTTTCATCCAAAACTTGTACCAACATATCTACTTGAAAAGAATTTCCAGTTGCTGTAATGGTTTGAATGTATTTATCATAATCATCTAGCGTAAGTTTACCTGTTGTTCGAATGGTATCTACAAATTCTGTAGTAGCTGTGTTTACTGCCAATTGAGATACATCATCTGTTCTTTCTGACATAGACATCAGTGGGAACACAAACATTAAGATGGCTGCTAAAAATATTGCAATAATCGTAATGAAACTATCTCCCATATTTTACTTTCTCCTTCCTACTTCGTTTTAATTATTTTTGATGCGAGTAAAAATGATAATTCTTTTCTTTCTTGCATTTACAGATGTCTGTACTGTGCTATCTTCTGTTTGTGTACTATTGTAAGTGTATTCTCCTATGGTTTCTACAAACTTACTATCACCATATTTTGCTATAAAACCACCTACTCCTACATTTTTGCTTGCTCCATAATCAATATATTCTTCATTATTATTAGGATTATAATAAACTTCTCCTGTTAGAAAGCAATCTAAATTATTTTTTATTTTATCGTTACTTCCCGTCCATGCCTCGTGTCTTAGAGTTTCTTCGTCTAAGTCAAAGGAAAATATTTGTCTATTTCCTCGAAGCGTATTAATAGTACCTTCTCCATATTTTTCATTAGCTAAAGTAGCATAAGAACTTGTCCATAAATTGACATTAGAAGGTGTTTCATACAACTTCATATAACTTACATTAGAGAACTGACCTGTTGCAGTATTATAATTTCCTTCACGGAAAACTACCGTATAATTTTCTTTATAATACTTGTATAACGTAGGAATAATGGTTTCTAAACCTACAATTCTATTTTCTGCACCAGGTCCAGTTGCCCCTTGATAATCATAATAATTTAGTTCATCTTCTGTATATAAAACTACATCCGATGTTGCTTTTACCTGTGTTAGCATAAACATACTTACAGTTAATGCCATCACAAAGACGATAACAGCAAATGCCATTTTAATAGCTTCTACCGCATTTTCCATAACTTATATCCTTTACTTTTGGTTTATGAACCACTACCACCGCTAGAGCTTCCAGCTTCTGTAACAGTAATAGCCGTAATATATCCTGTCGATGTACTATATTCTGCTGTTACATCATATCTTTTACCTGTTTGAATAGCAGCTCTTTTTGTGTTAATGTCTGCAGCTGCTGTTGCTCCATCTATAGAAACCATCATAGATTCGTCTGCTGCGTTTGTAACATTGTTTTGTCTTACTACGTCATATAAAGAACGTACACTAGATCCTGTAGTATTCATTTTAATATATGGATCAAATTTTGAGTTAAATGCTTGTGCTGCCTGTGATTCAATACTTCCTGCTGCTTCTTGTGCTGGTTGAGATGCCATATTAAACACCGCCATACCTAGCGCTATAATTAAAATTGCTAATATAATAGCTCCTGCAATAATTAATGCTTTTGATGCATTCTCCATAATAAATTTCCTCCTTTGATTATAATATATTTTTATATATAGTCCATAAAGCTTTTCGCCCTATGAAAATTAATAACTACACTTGTTCAAATAATAAATATTTGATTTGATTTGTTTTTTCGTGGTATTCTTTTTGTGTACAAGAAAATGACATACTACGATAATTTTTTAAAAACATATCTTCTCCTAAACTTTGTATTTTTTCCATACTCACAGCTTTATCTGCTTCTAGAAATTTTACATCTATTTTTATGGAGTTCGTATCATTTTCTATATATAACCCTTCCTCATCTTTTTCTACTTGATTTTGCTCATTATCATTACTTGCCTTATTCATTAAAGTCATTAAACTAGAGCCTAATATTTGATTGGTTGTATAGCTTTCGTATTCTTGGTTATTTTTTTGCACTTGTGCTATACCTACCTGATAATTGTAGTATAAATAGGAAAAGATAAGAACTAAGATGATAATACTACCACATAAAATGAGAAATGTTTTCTTCATATTGCATCTTCCTTTTTATTATAACATTATTGCTTTTATTTTGCAATGACTTTTTTTTATATTTTTTTAGCAAATCTTACAAATTTAATTGTCTGAAAAAGCGACGTACATTACTCTTCCTGTCTTAGTACTATATAATAAATTGGTACATACAAAATATTTCGTTTGGGTTTGTTTTCCATTTTCATCTGCTACCAAACTATTATTCTGTATTAAAGTTTGATATACACTGGTATCTTGTTTTTCTAATTTAGTAATCGTACTTCCTCCTATTTTTATATCTACCTGTACATAATTTGTGTTTTCGTTATAGCCTGTTTCTCCTTGTAATTCATTTTCTATATTACTTTGTTTTGCAAAATTTGCTACAGATACAATATCATGAATAGTCACTTGTATAGTTTGACCATCTATTTGTCCATAATATTTTGTAAAATTATTATTAAATTCTGCTACTTGTCTTTCTTGCATTTGTGCTACTGTTGTTTGACTAAAACTCGAAAGGGTATTAAAAATAACAACTGCAACGGTAATAATCATAAGCCCTAATAAGACGGCAGCAGATATTAATAATGCCTTTGATGCATTTTCCATTTTTCTCCCTTCCTTCCTTTTTTAGTCAAACAAATTTGAATAGATTGTACTTTGTTTAAGTGGATGTAAATTTCATTAAAGTAATTCTTCCTGTTGGTTCATCATATCCTACTTGTGTACATCGAAAACCTTTTGTCCTCATTTCTGTTTGTTCCGCTTTAAGAGTAACATATTTTGTAATAACTGCCTGTGCTTCTGAAAGCTTTCCTGTACTATTATTATCTTTAAATAGTTGTTGTAATTCATTTGTTCTCATAGCAGATAAGTCACTAATTCTTTTTCCACAATAGGAAACATTTGCATATTCTTCTATTTTATCCTGCAGATTACTTAGCTCATTTTGCAATTGCTGTGCAGAATAGGTTCCACTTGCAAAATAAGTACCAATATTTTCTGTAATGGTTACTTCCATTTCAATTTCTGGATAACCTTTTTCTGCTGCTTCTTTTCTATTATAATCTTCCATTTTATTCGCTAGCGACAAAATTTCACTTCCGTATAAATTATTTCTGTTATATACATCGTATTGCTTATTAAATTCTGCCGCTTGCTCAATAATTTCTGCTTCTTCATCTGCATTTTGTACAGTAACTATGTTGTTATAAAAGAAAACTAAAAGGGTAATGACTAATAGGGCTATAAATATGCCACCTGCCATAATGAGTGCTTTAGATGCATTTTCCATTTTTCCTCACCTTTTTCTTATAAACTAGCTGACATAGAACTAAAGGACGATGTCATACTGGTTAGTCCAATAAATACTAATGGTATAATTAAATATCCTACAAATAATAGTATCATTGGTGCAAATCCAATGGCTTTTCCAATCATTCCTTTTCTTGAAATTAATCTTTCGTTAGATTCTTTTCTCTTTTCCTGATAATAATCTCTTTCTGTATCTAACTCGTCAAAAGCATCTGTGATTGGTATTTTTTCTACTGCTGCTTGCAAACTTTCAATAATACGAATAAACTGTGGATAAGTAACATCTTCTTTCATAGCCTCTAATGCTTCCCATGCACCACTTTCGTAGTTATTTACGCATTTACTGATTGGATCTTTGAAAATATTAGAATATCTTTCTAGCCATTCTAGTATAATTTCTACATTTACTCTCTCAATTCTCATTAGCATTAGAATAATGGTCTGGAACTGCATAATCTCATCTTCCATCTCTAACTGCCTCATTTTTGTTTGGAAAATAAGCATCCAAATTGGCATCATATAAGCAATTAAAGCAATTACCATGGAGCCTAACACTTCTAGCCAACTTAAATATTCACTATTTACAATTGCAATTTTTTCCATAATTCTTTCTGCTGCAGTTTGAATTTCATCATCTGTACTTTCTAAGTAAACATCATCTACAATTCCTCTTGTCATAGCTCTTTCTATATCTGCTTGTTCTAATGGATTTTGGTTTTTAAATCTATCTATGTATTTATTATCTGATTCTGTTACTTCCATTGCCGCTAGTTCATCTTTTTCCGACATTTGTCCTATAATATCATAAGTTTGTGTCGGTTCTGTATAAACATTGTTAATGGCTAATTGGTGCATTTGTCCAAATAAAAACAAGGAGACAAAGAAAGATACAATGCACAGTAAGATACGATTTATATAAATCCATTGGATTTTGTCTTTACTTGCTGCATTTTTCATCATGGTTTTTATTTTTCTGTCTTCTTTCGTACCTTCTTTTGGTATAAATAAGTCTACTACTTTTTTTACAATTTTAATTCTATATAATTTTTCTTGCCATGGGTTTTCCGTATTTTTCGTATTTTTTGCTGTAGAACCATTGTCTTTTAATTTTCTTGTTAAAACGTAACAAACAAAAGTAGCTACTAAAATAAGGATTTGTACTAACATTCCGCCTTTGCCATTATAAAAACTTTCCACAAAACTAAACTGTGAAATTGCCCAGTTTTTAATTGGCTCTAAGCATAACATTGGAACAATAGCAATTACAGATAAACTTTGAAAAACATAGTCTAATTTATCTCTTTTTAAAATTTCTAGTTGCATTTCTTGTGTAATATTATTCAAATTCTTTAGATAAAGAGATGCTCCATCTACTTTTCTATCACCAAATTCTTTTGTTAAATAGGAAACACCTGCAAATTCTTTTAAGTAACTATTTGGTGCTACATCATAATATTTTTCTAGTTCTGATTCTGGATCATTAGAAATTA
>CALXAS010000049.1 GCA_944386315.1 uncultured Clostridia bacterium
TAGAAAGTAAAATTAATGATATAGGAGAGTTTGTAGAATATGCAGGAGAAAATTATTCTCCATTTTGGAATGTGTATTTAGCCTATGGAGAAAGTAGAATTTATCCTTATACAGGCATGCCTTCTCAAATAAATAAGGAAGAAGCAGTAGAAGAGAGTAAAAGAACATTTGTAAATTACATAATGAAACGAGAACCAGAGAAGGCAAGACAATTGTATTCTACAGAAATCTTAGATACTTATTGGAAACCAACTGCTTTAAAAGTTGTATTGAATGAAAAGGAAATACCAATAACGAATTCTGTAGTACAAATGTATTATTCTTCACAAGAAGGAGAATATACATTACAACTCTATACAGAATTAGTAAAACAAATAAATGGTGTAGAAATTATTAGTAGAGCCGAAATGATGCCAAGAGAATTTACGTATGAAGGACATACCTATACTATAAGCAATCAAGATACAAATTTAGAAAAATATCAACTAGGCTATACTTTGAGCCTACAGGAATTAGAAGAACTATTTCATGCTAAAGTAGAATTAGATAAGGAAGAAGAGAAAGCTTTTATAACAATACCATAAAAATTCTAATAAAAAAGTTTACAAAAAAATAAGGGGTATGATAAGATAAAGTAAAGAAAAAACATATATTTTTCGCATAAGAAAGCAAAAAGCTGGAAATAATGAAAATAAGAAAACAAAAAGGAGTGAAAAATATATGGAAAAAACCGTAAATTGTTTAAATCAGTTTTTAGCAGATTTAGCAGTATTTTATAGAAAACTGCAAAATTTCCATTGGAATGTAGAAGGAAAAGATTTTTTTGTAATTCATGCAAAATTAGAGGAATATTATGATGATATGAATGAACAAATTGACGAAATAGCAGAATACATCTTAAGCATAGGAGGGCAACCTTTGGGAACTATGAAAGACTACATGGAAATTACAAAAATACAAGAAGCGGAAGATGTAAAAGTAAAAAGTGATGCTGTGTTATCTTGTTTAATAAAAGATTATGAAACTATTTTGCAAGAAGCAAAACAAATCAAACAGGAAAGCGATACAAACAATGATGCACAAACCTCTACTATGATGGATAATTATATTGAAGATTATAGTAAAAAGTTATGGATGTTACGTCAAACAATGGTGTAAATAAAAAAAACCTTCACCCGAAAAAGACAGAAAAAATGTGTTCGTTCAAGCTGATTGTCACTTTCAATCCCACATTTTTCTGTCTTTTTCGGGAGAAGGTTTTTCCTTTAAAATACGCACATTGACATTTCTCCCATGTAAGTATATACTTTAAAAAAAGGAATAGAGAGGGGAGAAGAAAATGTACCAGAAAAGTAAAAAAGTAGTGATAATAGTTGCTGTTTTGGTAATATTATTGGTCATAGGTGCTGTTGGGTTCTTTATGTGGTATAACAGTACAAAAGTAAATCCAGAAGACACATTGGTGGCTTACATAGATGCCTTAAAAGCAAAAGATTACGAAACAAGGTATAGTAAAAATAGAGAAGAAAGTAAAAAGACTACTACAAAGGAAGATATTATAGCAAGAAATAAAAATATTTATGAGGGTATAGAAGCAAGCAATTTATCGATTAGTATTGTACAAGTAACGGAGAAAGGAAATAAAGCTCAAATTGTTTATTCTACTACTATGCAGACTGTAGCAGGACAAATGAGTTTTTCGAATACAGCAAATTTGATAAAAAATGCAGAAAATGGATATGATATAGAGTGGTCTTCCAGCCTCATTTTCCCAGAATTACAAGAGGATTACAAAGTAAGAGTAGAAACATTAGAAGGAACAAGAGGAAGAATATTAGATAGAAACGATGTTGTCCTTGCAGGAATGCAAACAGCATCTTCTATTGGATTAGTACCAGGGAAAATGGCAGAAAATAAGGAAGAAGACATAGCAAAAATTGCTACCTTGTTAGATATTTCTGAAGATACGATTCAAAATGCACTATCAGCTTCTTATGTAAAAGATGACACCTTTGTACCTTTAAAAACAGTACAAAAAGGGGAACAAGAGTTAAAAAATCAATTATTAGAAATTTCTGGTATCAAAATTATAGATACAACGGCACGTGTATATCCATTAGGAGAAGCGTCATCTCACCTGTTGGGCTATGTACAAACGATTAATGCAGAAGAATTAAAAGAAAATGCGAATAAAGGGTACACAAATACCAGTGTTATTGGAAAAACAGGACTAGAAAAAATATATGAAGATACCTTGAAAGCTATAGATGGAGCAGAAATCTATATTGTAGATGCAGAAGGAAATAAGAAGAAAACACTTGCTAAAAAACAAGAGCAAAACGGAAAAGATATTAAATTAACGATAGATTCTACCATTCAACAAAAATTATATAATCAATTAAAAGAAGATAAGGCAGCAGCAGTTGCCATGAATCCAAATACAGGAGAAATTTTAGCATTAGTCAGTTGTCCCACTTTTGATTCGAATGATTTTAGCTTAGGAATGACAACAAATCAGTGGAATCGTTTGTCTCAAGATGAAGCAAAGCCATTATACAATCGTTACCTTCAAACTTATGTGCCAGGTTCTGGTTTTAAACCGATTACTGGAGCTATAGGTTTAGATACGAATGCTTTTACAGCGGAAGAAGATTTTGGAACAAGCGGAACAAAATGGCAGGCATCGAATAGCTGGAGAGATTTCTATGTTACAACACTAACAACCTATAGCGGATCAGCTAATTTACAAAATGCCCTTATTTACTCTGATAATATCTATTTTGCAAAAGCGGGTATGAAAATAGGAAAACAAAATTTTATGAATCAATTAAATGCTTTGGGATTTGCAAAAAAGATTTCCTTTGAACAAGAACTAGCTATGTCTACTTATTCTAATAATAGTAGTTTTGATACAGAAACACAGTTAGCAAATACAGGTTATGGACAAGGCGAGCTTTTAGTCAATCCTGTACATATGGCAATGATATATTCTAGCTTTGCCAATGAAGGAAATATGCTTCAGGCATACTTAATATATAAAGAAGATAAAACGCCTACCTATTATGCGGAGCAAGTATTTTCGAAAGAGACGGCAAATACTATAAAAGAAGATTTAATACAAGTAGTGGAAAATCCAAATGGAACAGCACATAGTGCTAAGATAGATGGAGTAGTCTTAGCTGCTAAAACAGGAACTGCAGAAATAAAGGATAGCAAAGATGATACCGAGGGAACGGAATTAGGATGGCTTAATGCTTTTACTGCAGACAAAAATGCCCAAAATCCATTATTAATTGTTAGTATGGTAGAAGATGTAAAGGAAAGAGGCGGAAGTCATTATGTGTTAGAAAAAATAAAGCCAATGTTTGAATAGAATGGTTCCAGAGGCAAGGAAGAATAAACAAGTAAAAAAAGCAACTGACAAAGGAGTTTTTCGCTTTGTTAGTTGTTTTTTAAGTTTAAAATAGCATTTCTAGCTAATTCGTCACAACGATTGTTATATTCATTATCGCTATGTCCTTTTACTTTAATAAATTCTATTTTATGTATTTGTGTAAATTGATATAAGGTTTGCCAAAGTTCTTTATTCTTTACAGGAGAACCATCTGCTGTTTTCCAACCTTTTTTCATCCAATTGTAAATCCATCCTTGTGTAAATCCATTAATCACATAAGCACTATCGCTATATACCTTGATAGAACAAGGAAATTTAATAAGTTTTAAAGCTTCTACTACGGCAGTAAGTTCCATGATATTATTAGTGGTATTAGGGTTGGCACCTGAAATTTCTTTTTTATGATTTCCATACATTAAAATGGCTCCCCATCCTCCTGGACCTGGATTTCCGAGAACATGCTCCATCTGTATAAATAATGACTTCTTCCATATATTTTTGTCCTTTCATTGTAAAATTGTTTCCTTTATGGTATTATATCAATAGTGAAAAAAATAAACAAGAGGGAAGGGAAAAGTATGGCGACTGTATTAGGAATTATAGCAGAATATAATCCATTTCACAATGGACATCTGTATCACATACAAGAAAGTATCAAGCAAACAGGGGCAAAATATGTGATTTGTATTATGACAGGTAATTTTACCCAACGTGGAGATACTTCTTTAGTGAATAAATGGGTAAAGGCTAGAATGTGTTTAGAGAATGGAGCAGATATTGTTATAGAATTACCAACGATTTATAGCATTTCTAGTGCAGAAAATTTTGCAGAGGGAGCCATTAAAATATTAGATAGTTTGAAAATTGTAGATACTTTGTCCTTTGGAACCGAAACACAAGACTTAGCAGCACTCAACAATATTGCAAATGTAGTCTATTATGAACCAAAAGAATATGTGAGCCTTTTAAATCATGAGCTTGGAAAAGGAGTTTCTTTCCCAAAAGCAAGAGAAAATGCAGTACTAATGTACTTAAATGATATTAAACGATATGCGAATATTTTATCTGGAGCTAACAATATCTTGGCAATAGAATATATAAAAGCACTTCGTAGATTAAAAAGTGATTTAAAACCTTTTTCTGTTCAAAGAAAAAAAGTATATTATAACGACGAACATATTGTAGATGATTTTGCTAGTGCTACTGCTATCCGAAAAATGGTAAAGAGAGAGCAATATGAAGATATACGAAAAGTAGTACCGAAAAATAGTTATGCTTTATTACAAGAAGAAATCAAAAGAGGAAATATTGTGATGGGGCTAGAAAGTTTTGAAAAAGAAATTTTATATACTTTAAGAAAAATGACAGTAAAAGAAATACAAAACTTACCAGATGTAACAGAAGGACTAGAAAATAATATAAAAAATGCAGCAAATTCTTGCAACAATCTTCAAGACTTAATGAATATTATCAAATCCAAAAGATATACCCAAACGAGAATTCAAAGGATTTTATTATATAGTTTGTTGGGAATTACGAAAAAAGATATGGAGATAGCTAGAAAAATAACGCCTTATACAAGAGTATTAGGTTTTAACGAAAAAGGAAAAGAAATGTTATCTGACATATGCCATATTAATCCTAAAATCAATATCGTAACTTCTGTAAAAAAATTTATGGATAATAGTAGTAATAAAAATTTAAAAGAAATGCTAGAAAAAGATATCTTTGCTAGCAATGTATACACATTAGGATATGCTTATGATTCATGGGCTAATTTGGATTATACAAATAAGCTAATTGTATTATAAATTCTTTATATAGTAAGCGATAAGTCCATAGATAGAAAGGAATGAAGTAAAATATGAAAATTATTGGAGTAACAGGTAGTTCAGGTGCTGGAAAGACAGAAGTATGTAGAATATTACAAGAACAATTTGATGCAGAAGTGATTGATGCAGATGCAGTGGCTAAGAAATTATCTAAAAAAGGAACCTTATATCTCAATTCTATTGTAAGCCACTTTGGAGCAGATATTGTTTACAAAAATGGTGCATTAAATCGTAAAAAGTTAGCTAACATGATATACGAAGATGACCAGAAAAGAGAACAACTAAATAGATGTACTTTTGACTTTATTGTGCAAGATATCAAAAAGCGCATTAACAAAGTAAATCATAAAGAAATGATTTTAATTGATGCTCCTTTACTATTTGAAAGTGGACTAAATAGTATTTGTGATAATGTCATTGTAGTTTTAGCAAAGCAAGAAGAACAAATCAAAAGAATATGTAAAAGAGATGGTATTACAGAAGAAGTGGCTAAAAAACGATTAAGTGCCCAAAATACAAATGAATACTTTGAAGAAGTGGGAGACATTGTCATTGTAAATGACAAAACACTAGAAGATTTAAAACAAAAAGTAAAGGTAATTGAAAAAGAAATTTAATTTTACAATATTATTACAAAAACATAACATTTCTGTGACAGTATTGAATTGCAAATGCTTTTAGCATATAATGAAAGAAAAATAATGTTCTTTTGAAAAAGCTTGGAGGGGAGTGTATGGAAGAGACATTTGCAGATTATATTTTAGCGGAAAAAGATTGGGTTAGAAAAATGGAAATTGTCTACTATTTAGAAAAAAAAGCTAAAATATTTTTTGATAAAACTGTAGTTTTAAAAACAGAGATGGCGAAATTATTTATAGAAACAATGCACTTAGATGTAGATGAAAATATGGTTATCACAGCTTGTTTATTGTGTAATTGTAAGAAGAAAGATAGTTTTACAGATTTAGATGAAATTCATACTTATGCCAAAAAGGGAGCAGAATATCTAAGTACGCTTGGATTTTCAGATAGATTTTGTAAAATTTGTGAAGAAGTAAATCGCTATAGTGGAAGTGAACCTAGAGAAAAGGAAAGTGACATTTTAGAATTGGTAGACCAATTTGGAGGAATGGTTTCGGATAGACCAGAAAGAAAAGGA
The DNA here is from genome assembly GCA_944386315.1 of uncultured Clostridia bacterium. Lineage (GTDB taxonomy): Bacteria > Bacillota > Clostridia > TANB77 > CAG-508 > UMGS1663. The sequence goes on from CALXAS010000049.1 coordinate 6,386, forward strand.
TTTTCCGTAGAAGATGCTTTAACTTTATTGGAACATAGAAATTTGAAAGGAAAAGATAATAGATATCTTCCCCAATTTAAAGAATTTATTACACAAATGCAGGAGGTGTATGTATAATGGAAAATCGTATTACAGAGGCTATAACTTATATGATTGAACAAAATAAAAAGGCAACTGACACAAAGCAGGCTGTTATTAATGCAGCAAATTCTTATGAATCTATCAAAACAGCACAGAAAATGTTAGAAGAGCAGATGCTAAATACAAGAAAAGGAGCAGAAGATATTCACATTACTCCTAGTGTGGAGGACATAAAAAGAGAAATGGAAACCATTGTAATGAGAAGAACAAGTGAAGAAGAAAAAGAAAGATAAAAGCTAGAAAATCTAGCTTTTCTTTTGGTGTGAGAGGAAAAATTTTAAATTTCCCTACTTGATTGTAACAGGCAAGTGATTTAAATAAAGAAAAGGAGTTAAAAAATGTACGAAATATTTGCAGATTTACATGTTCATATAGGAAGAACAGAAAATGGAAAACCAGTAAAAATAACAGCGGCAAGGTCTTTAAATTTTGCCAATATTGCAAAAGAATGTTATGAGAGAAAAGGAATACAAGTAGTAGGTATTATTGATTGTGCCTCTCCTTATGTAATAGAAGATATAGAAAACTTTTTGAAAACAGGAGAAGCTTACGAAATAGAAGAGGGAGGCATTATTTATAAAGACGAAATTTGTATTTTATTAGGAAGCGAAGTAGAAACTTCTGAAGAGGGAAGAAATGGAAAAGCAGGAGCAGCACATAATATTTGCTTCTTTCCACACTTGCAAGACATCAAAGCCTTTTCTAATGAAATGAGCAGGCATATCAAAAATATAACCTTAAGTACGCAACGTTCCGATATTTCTGGTTATGAATTAATCGATATTGTAGAAAAATATCATGGTATTGTAATTCCTGCCCATATCTTTACACCACATAAAAGTTATTATGGCAATTGCACAGACCGTTTAGCATATATTTTTAAAGAAAAATTGGATAAAATTTTTGCGGTAGAATTAGGTCTTAGTTCTGATACAGAATTAGCAGATGAAATAACAGAATTAGAAACAAAAACTTTCCTTACCAATTCGGATGCTCATTCTCTACCAAAAATCGCAAGAGAATACAATAAAATGCTAGTAGAGGAAATTTCTTTTCAAGAAATAGTAAAAGCATTAAAAGGAGAAGATGGTAGAAAAATATTAGCTAATTATGGATTAGATCCAAAATTGGGAAAATATCATAGAACGTATTGTGATGATTGTAATCAAACAATTGAAACCAAAGAACCAGTAGAAATTTGCCCAAAGTGTGGCGGAAAAAATATTACTTTTGGTGTTTTTGATAGAATAGAACTTATCAAAGATAAAAAGGAAAGTAAAAGCCCAGCAAATAGACCAAAGTATATTTATCAAGTACCACTTAGCTTTATTCCAGGAGTAGGAAACAAAGTGATGGATAAGTTATTAACCCATTTTGGAACAGAGATGAATATTCTTCACAAAACTACAAAAGACGATTTAGAAGCTGTAGTAGGGGACAAAATTGCTACAGCAATAGTAAAGGCAAGAGAGGGCAAGGCACAAATACAAGCTGGTGGCGGCGGCGTTTATGGAAAAGTAAAGGAATAAGAAAATAAATTTTAGTTCTAATCTTTTTCGTTATGGAATAGACATTATGTAGAAGGAAAATAGAGAGGAAGGAAAAAGATTTGAACAGAAAACAAGAGAAGAGAACACCAAAAAAGGGGAAAACATGGCTTCCCCTTATCAAACAGCATATTAGCAATCATAAAAGAGAATATTGTATTGTAGCACTACTTTTTTTAATAGGTATTGTAGTAGGTATTCTTTTTGTAAATAATATGACACAAGCAGAAGTGAGCAAAACACAAGAATATTTAAATAATTTTATAACTGCTCTAAAAACAGATTATCAAATTGACCAAGGTGTATTATTAAAAAATTCTATTGTACAATATATCTTATTGGCAGTTTTGCTTTGGTTTATGGGGTCTACCGTAATTGGAATTCCCGTAGTATATGCCATAGTGGCAATAAGAGGATTTAGTTTAGGTTATACAGTATCTAGTATTATAGCAACTTTGGGAGTGGGAAAAGGAATTTTATTTTGTGTAAGTACTATGTTATTGCAAAACATAGTAGCCATTCCTGCTATTTTAGCATTGGCAGTTAGTGGAATAAAATTATATCAATCTATTGTAAAAGATAATCGCAGAGAAAATATAAAATTAGAAATATGTAGACATACGATTTTTTCTATTTTTATGCTAGTACTACTATTATTTTCTTCTGTAATAGAGGTGTATTTATCTAGCAATTTGCTGATGTGGACAGTAACCATGATGTAATTGCAGAAAAAAATGTAGAATTTTGTAAAAATGACTTTACTTTTTTTTAGGAATTTGATATAACATATATAGTTTATGTAAATTATATCAATTTGTACATAAAAAATAAAATCAATAAGAGAATAGGGGAGCTGAAATGGAAAAACAAATTAAACTTTTTTTAGAATTTCTTCAAAATGATAAGAAGGTATCCGATAATACCTTACAATCTTATAAAAGAGACATTATGTATTATCACAAATATTTAGAGAGTAACAATTTAAACTATGCAAAAATGGAAGAAGAAGATATTAAAGATTATCTAACCCATTTGCAAGAAGTAGGAAAGAAACCATCTACTGTTTCTAGAAGTTTAGCATCAATTCGTTCTTTTTATCAATTTTTAGTAAAAAATAAGAAAGCAAAAAAAGATCCAACTGCCAATATACAATCTCCAAAAATTGAAAAAAAGGCACCAAGTGTATTAACAGCAAAAGAAGTAGAATTGTTATTAGACCAACCAAAAGATGTTGATTTAAAAGGAACTAGAGATAAAGCAATGTTAGAATTTGCTTATGCAACAGGAATGAGAGTAACAGAAATTATTTCCTTAAATATAGAGGATATTAATCTAGAAGAAGGCTATGCTGTGTGTCGTACAGGAGCAAAGCAAAGAACTATACCATTAGGCTCTATGTCTTTAAAAGCCCTAAAAGAATATATAGAAGAAGCTAGACCAATTTTAATTAAAGATGAAAGTGTAAAAGCACTATTTGTGAATATTAATGGTCAAAGATTAACCAGACAAGGTTTCTGGAAAATTGTAAAATATTATAAAGAACAAGCTCATATTACAAAAGATATTACACCACATGTACTTAGACATTCTTTTGCTACACATCTTTTACAAAATGGAGCAGACCTAAAAGCCATTCAAACAATGCTTGGACATTCTGATATTTCTTCTACACAAGTTTATATGCAGTTTCAAGATGAAGGTTTGAAAAATGTTTATAGAAAAGCTCACCCAAGAGCATAAAATAAAGAGATAAAATAGAAAAAGAGTAACTTTATCAAAAAAGTGCTCTTTTTTTGCGCGTAAAAAATCCGTGACCTTATTTTTCAAAGCGAAAAGAGTGCTAAAGGAAGTAATACAAAAATAAAATTAACGACAAATATCTTGACAGCCAAGCATAATAAGGTTAAAATAAAATAGGAGACAAAATATATTCTAAAAATCAATTAGAGTGATATATATTTATGTACATTGAAAATAAAATAAGAAAGAGGTGTAAAATTATGGAAATCATAATTAATATCGCCGTATTTCTAGTCTCAGCAGTTAT
>CALXAS010000050.1 GCA_944386315.1 uncultured Clostridia bacterium
AATTGGCAATGAAACTCAACAATGGGTAATTAAGATTGCTTTAAGGATATTATATCAAAAATTATGGAAATAAGTAATCACTAAAAAGCAAAATAAAAAGGTAATAAAAAATAAAGCAAATATATAATCCTCCTTGTGAGAAAAAACAAGGAGGAATTTTTAAATGCAAAAACATCATAGTTTTAATTATTCTAGCCGGAGTATCCATAGCCATGCTAGTAGGAGAAAATGGAATTATAACGCAGGCACAAAGGGCAAAAGAGGAGACAGAAGAAGCACAAGAAAAAGAAGGTATCGAGTTAGCTCTAACTACTGCAAAGATAGGAGAAAATGGTGAACAAGAATTAGATCAAACTAATTTTCAAAAAGCTAAGGAATAAATGTTAATCCAATATTAAATAATACGGATGTTAACTATAAAATAACTGATTGGACAGTATATAATATAGATGATTCAACAGGTACAATAGAATTAATTTCAAATAATCCAACAGAAGGTAAAGTATTTTTAGGATATGCACAAGGCTATAATAATGCTGTGTATTTATTAAATGAAGCTTGTAATGAACTATATGGTGATAATGCTAAAGGTATAATAGGAAGAAATATAAATATAGAAGATATCGAAATGAAAATGACGAGTGAAGCCTTGAATACTACTGAAAATTCCGCACATAACTATTTAAATGCTTATGGTTATAAATATGGCGATCAAGCTAATGAGGCTTATATTTTAAATGCTAGCAGTTATCCTGTTATCTATTTACAAGAAGATTTAAGCGTAATTGATGGAGTAAAAAATAGTAACGGTATAAAAATATCAAATCAATCTAAATTAATTGAACCGGTTGACACGCCAACTGGAAAACTACAAGCTAATAATAATATTCAACCATATAATTCATATTGGTATAAAGATAATGAATTTATGAAAAATGCATTTGAACCTTTGAATAATAATTCTGAAAACACGTATTATGATTTAATAATGACTAATGGATCAAACACAAACTATTGGATTTCAACAAGAGTTATTGGACTATATGAGAATTCTTGTGGTTTCTCTATAAGATATGTAAATTCAGGAAATATGGGAGCATTTTTTACTTGTAGCTCTTATAATAATAATGACACCGATCAAGGACTTGCACTTTCACTTAGACCATTAATTTCAGTTGATGCTTCTTTGATAACTCTAAAGGATGATGTTGGATGGGAATAGAATAAATTAAAACACAAAAAATCTTCCACAAAAAATTCAATCATTTTCCAAGAAATGGTTGAATTTTTTTTCTATTTAAGGTACAATGAGGCAGTGGAGGAAAACACATGATAACTTTAGAAGATATTAAGAAAAATGAAGAAGTACAAGAGCTGATTATAGGTGCTCAAAAACAGTTAAATGTACTGGGCTATACAGAGCATTCTATTAGGCACATTACCATTGTTTCTAATCGTGCAGCAGAAATTTTAAGAGAACTAGAGTATCCACAAGAGAGAATAGAACTTGCCAAAATTGCAGGATACATGCATGATATAGGAAATAGTGTGAATCGTGTAGATCATGCCCATTCAGGAGCCATACTTGCCTATGAAATTTTAAAAGATATGGGAATGGATGTGCAAAGAAGGACAGAAATTATGATGGCAATTGGAAATCATGATGAACAAACAGGGACAGCGGTAAGCGATATATCTGCAGCACTCATTTTAGCAGATAAGTCAGATGTACATCGAGATAGAGTAGTCAACACCAATATGTCTACTTTCGATAAGCATGATAAAGTAAACTATGCGGTAACCAATGCAGACTTTAAAATTAATAAAGAAAAAAGATTAGCCAGTTTAGATTTAACCATAGATACGAAAATTTGTCCTGTGTTAGATTATTTTGAAATATTTATGGATAGAACCATGATGAGTAAATATGCAGCAAAATATTTGCACATTTGGTTTGAACTCATTATTAATGGGACAAAGTTGTTGTAAGAAATAGGAGGATAAAAAAGTGAAAGTAAATAAAGGCATAAGAATTAGTATTATCATTTTAGTAGTTATATTAATGAGCATTATTTCCTTTGTAGGAATTTATGTACAAAACCAAAATAGAATGGAAAATATTGTTCCAGAATATCAATGGGGAATGGATATAGAAGGTTCTAGAAAGATAGTAGTTTCTGTTAGTGATGAGGTAGAAGAAGTTAGATATGATGCCAATGGAAATGTAATAGCAGATAGCGATACTACTACAGAAGTAGCAAGAACAGAAGAAAATCCAGTAAATACAGAGGAAAGTAAGACAGCAGAAAATTATAAAAAATCGAGACAAATTATAGAAAAACGTCTAAAAGAAATGCAAGTAGCAGACTATACTATTCGTGAAAATGAGGAAAATGGAAGCTTGACCATTCAAATTCCAGAAAATGACGATACAGATATGGTAGTAGGAAACCTTATCACAGTAGGAAAGTTTGAAATTTTAGATGATCAAACAGAAGAAGTATTAATGACAAATGCAGATATTGCATCTGCCACAGCTGGATACGGAACTACTGCATCAGGAACAACAGCTATTTTTGTGAATATTCAATTTAATAATGATGGAAAAGAAAAATTAAGAAATATTACACAACAATATGTAGAAACGCAGGTGCAAACCAATACCGTATCGGAAGATACACAAACCAATGAAGAAGCGCAAAATACACAGACAAATGGAGAAACAGCAAATACAACAGATACAGAAACACAAACAAAAAGAATTCGTATTAATATAGATGGACAAACTCTTCTTACTACGTATTTTGAGGAAGAAATTACAGATGGCTTAATACAATTATCTGTTGGTTCTACTAGCAGTAGTACAACAACATCAGAATTACAAAATTATCTAATACAAGCACAAGCTATGGCTACTATTTTAAACAATGGAGATATGCCACTTACTTATGAAATGGAGCAAAACAAGTTTGTAGCATCTGATATTACTCCTCAAATGCTACAAATTGTAGGATATGTTGGGCTTGCCGTACTTGTTATTTTAGTGCTTTATATGATAGTTCGTTATAGAAAAGAAGGATTTTTCTTAGGAATAGCTTTGCTTGGCTATGTAGCAGCATTATTATTAATTATTCGCTATGCTAATGTAATGGTTACAATAGATGGCATGCTAGCAATTGCATTAGTGACATTAGTTAATTTCTGGTTCTTAGTGAAATTAATGAAAATGGGGCAAGAAGTAGAAGATGCCAAGATAGCATTTCGCAAAGTAGTACAACATATTGCATGGGTTTTAATACCAATAGCTGTTATAGCAGTAGTATTTACTTTTGCAGCATGGTTACCTATTTTCAGTTTCGGTATGATAATTTTCTGGGGAATTTTGCTAGGTGTTGTATACCATTATATCTTAACCAGAACTTTATGGATAGATATCAAAAAATAGAAAATGAAGGAAGGAAAAAAGATGAAAAGAACAATACAAGCAATTATTACATTTATATTAATAGCAGGTATACTCATTTTAGCTATTCTAGGACTTAATGTAAGTTTAGATTATTGTGCAAACGAACAAATAGAAATTTATATCGGAAAAGATTTTGAAAACGAAGATATAAGAAATATTGTAAAAGAAGTAACAGGAAATGAATGGGTAATGATTCAAAAGGTAGAACTATATGAAGATATGGTATCTATCACAGCGAGAGATTTTTCAGATGAACAAATAGAACAAATTAACCAAAAAATAAATGAAAAATATGAATTAGAAAATACAGTAGAAGATATTACTATTACTCAAAATGCTAAAATTCGTGGTAGAGATTTAATAAAGCCATATATTTTACCAATAGCCATTACAATGATAATACTTGCCATTTATGCACTAATTCGTTTTAGAAAAAATAAAAAATGGAAAGTACTTTTAAAAGTGGTAGGTTATCCAATTTTAGTAGAAGCAATTTATTTAAGTTTATTAGGAATTACAAGACTTCCTATTACAAGATTTGTACTACCTGTAGCAATGCTTCTTTTTGTAGTAACTATTTTCGTAGTATTTACTCGATTAGAAAACCAAAGAGAGCAGAAAGAGATGAAAGAAAAACAAAAAAAGAATAAATAAGAAATTTCACAAAAAATAGACATCCATCATATCATATAACATAGGATGTCTATTTTTTGTTTGCTTAAAGAAGGGAGTGAAAATAATAATGAATATGGTATGGATAAAAAATATATGGAAAAGATGTACTCGTCAAATGAAACAAGAAATTGATATGCGGTGAGGCAAGGGAAATGCTAAAAACCGATAAAGAAATGTTGTTAATAGATGTAAGAAGTCCACAAGAATACAAAGAATCCCATTTAGATGGAGCCATCAATCTTCCTTTATATGATATAGAACAAAAAGCACAGGAACAAATAAAGAGAAAAGATACTCCTATCATTATTTATTGCCAGTCAGGTAGTAGAAGTAGAAGAGCAATGCAAATTTTAAGGCAAGAAGGATATGAAAACTTATATGAAATAAAGGGAGGGTTAGATAATATCTAATCCTCCTTATCTTACATTATTTAAAACACGATATGTCTTACAAATATTACAATCCGTGCAAATAGAAATACGATTGGAAAAAATTAATTTTAAAGTATGAATAAATTCGTCTTCTCGGCTGATTAAATGCACTTCTATTTTTTTAGGAAGGAGGGTAAGTAGAGTATTTAAAGCAAAATCATTAGAAGAAAAGCTAATATCAGAAAGATATTGTGCATTAAAAATGTAGTCATCTAAAACAATTACATTTTTATTTTCATCTAATAAAATAGACTCTCCATTTGTATAAATTAAGTGAACCAATTTCGTTTGTGGTTCTTTAGAATCAATGTATACTTTCAACAAATTAATAAATTCTGTATATTCTTTTTCAATAATAAATTGATTTACAGCAAAATCAACAATTTCCTCTAGTGTTTCTTCATAATCTGGCAGGCGGAAACGAACGAACCCCTCTAAAATCATACTTTTTTCATCAGATAAGTAATGAAAAACAGGAGACCAGATTTCTTCTCTTCGAAATTTAAAATTTTCTTTATCATCCGTTTGAATAATATGATAGCAATTTTCCTCGATTTGTTTTTTTTCCCATTTCTCAAAATAGAAATAATGATATTGCAAAATATTTTTTAATAATAGTGGCTCAAAAAACAGAACAACGGTATCTACTAAAATATCTGTTAAAAATTGATAAAAACGGGATAGGTCTTCTCCTTTAAAATGAATAATGACATTTTCATATATTTTAAACCTGCGATGAATAAAATAAATGTCTTTTAAAGGAATAGAGCCGAAGTCTTTTTAGTAGATAATCTACTATTTGTAAGTTGTCTGTCTTGATACAAAAAGATTTCATCTTAAAAAGGTCCCCCTTTAGTCAAAATAAAATGTTATGTATTTAGTATCTACTAAAAAACCTTAGATATACGTATTTTATGCGAAAAAACAAATTTTGGTACTTAAATTTTATATTTCTATTGACTTTTTTAAGAAAAAGCTTTATAATAAAAATGCCATCAAAAAGAGGCACTTTTGTTAACAAAGGAGGAATGACATGGACAGCATACAACAACAAATAGTTAGGCAGAAACTTACAATGATAAAGCAACTTGTAACAAAAGATAAAAATGGAGATAAATTTGTACTCGCAAATAGAGAGAAAAATAGAAATTTTATGCTGGAATATGGACTACTAACTAGCGATATAAAAAACATTATATTAAACCTAGAAGTGAATGATTATTATAAAGGTCCAGAACAAGATGATGCAGGATTTGAAGGTGAAATATGGATTTTCACTCCTACTTTTCAAAATATGAAATTGTATATAAAAATCAGATTAGCTAATAATACTTTAGTAATATGTATATCTATTCATGAGTATGGTATTTATTAAGGAGGTGTAAGTATTATGAAACATTATTGTCCTTATTGTAATAGTGAGCAAGAATATGATATTGATAAAAGAATTTTTAAGGAATATAAAGGAGTTGTTGTGAATGTAGAAGAGAATGTACCAATTTGTAAGAAGTGTAAAAATGAATTAATTATTCATTCTATTGAAGATGAAAATTTAAAACGAATTTATAATAAGTATAGAGAAATGAAAAATATGATTACCCCATCCGAAATAAAAGATTTGAGAGATAAATATGATATTTCTCAAAGAGAATTAACTGCTATTTTAGATTTTGGAAAAATGACAATTAATAGATATGAAAATGGCTCTCTACCATCTAAAACTCACAGTGATTATTTAAGATTCATTTCAAAAGATGAAGATGCATTTTTTAAAAAGGTACAAGAAGCTTATTATACTCATAGAATTAACCAAAAGACATTTTCAAAAATAGAGAATATTATGAATAAAAAATCCGTTCATCATAATAATTATGAGCTTAAATTATATATTGAAAATGAATTAAAAACATCACCTAATATTTTTAATGGTTTTAAAGTTTTAGATTTAGAAAAATTACAAAATTTAATTTCTTATATAGCGAGCAAAACTAAATTATATTTGACTAGTATGAATAAATATTTATGGTTTATAGATATGATTTCATACCATGAAAGGGCTATTTCTATTACTGGTCTTACCTATGTTCATGAACAATATGGACCTGTAATTATAAATCGTAAGTATGAGGAAATATCAAAACTAGATGACAAATATAAAAGAGAAGACACAGAAAAAAGTGACGGTAGTATGCAATCTATTATTACTAGTAATGGTAATTATGACTTATCTTTTTTTAATAATAAGGAAATTGAAATTGTGGATTATGTTATTGGCTTGTTAGAAAATAAATCTGTAAAAGAAATTTCCAATATGTCACATAAAGAATTGGGATGGAAAAATACAGAAAGATTTGAAAAAATTTCTTTTGAATATGCTAATAATCTTAAAATATTAAAATAAGAGAAGGAAGTCTAAGTAGATTTCCTTCTCAAAGTGTCCCACTTATCCCTGACATTTTTGGGACACTTATTGATAAATCTTATAATCTATCTCTGGAAAGATGCAATCTATTTCTTGTATTTGTTTTAAAAATTTAGTATCAATGGTGTCTGTTTTGATTTGTTCATATAATTTACTAAAACGTCCAATATGGTCTTTGATTCTCTTTTTAGCATAATCTACCATGGTACCGTTTGTTATAATAAATAACCAATCGCTACTTTGAGCAAGTAGTAATTCTCTAGCACATTGATTAAGTGCTGCTATTTTGGTTTCATCTGTTTCGTTTGCATAAAGGTTAGCTAGTTCTACCATACGATTTCCGGCAACATGCAAATGTCTATGAACATAGTCGTTAGTAGGATTTAGCCACACTTCGCTATAGCCATTAGCTCCCCAACTAGAGCGACAAGGGGTACTTACTTGGATAGATGGATATTTATCAATGTATTCTCCTGGTGTGATAAGGGCAAACTCCTCTTGATCATAATAGATTTTTTTAAATAGAATATATAACCAGTAAGGACCTTCATACCACCAATGTCCATATAATTCAGCATCATAAGGACACAAAATAATAGGTGGTTTATTCATGTATGGGGCGACATCATTAATTTGCTGAATACGAGAATTCATAAAATGTCCTGCTTGCATTTCAGCGGAATCTTTTGCCCATTGAAGGTTATAATAATCTTTTTCTCCTGTTTTTCCGGTAATACGATGGTATTTAATACCAGTAGAAACACGTACACCATTAGAGGCAATATAAGGTTTGATATATTCATAATCTTCTACATCATAGCCAATATCACGGTAAAATTCACGGTAATTAAAATCACCTGGGTAACCATTAATAGAACTCCAAACTTGTCTTGAAGATTCCATATCTCTTCCAAAGGCGACAACACCAGTAGGAGAAACAATAGGGGCATAAGTACCATAAACAGGAGTAGGGCTAGCATACAAAATACCATGAGACTCTGTGATAACATATTCTATGCCAAATTCTTTTAGGTATTTGTCTGCCTCTGGTACATAACCACATTCTGGAAGCCAAATGCCACGAGGTTTTCTGCCAAAATACTTTTCATAAGTTTGTACACCTACTGCGATTTGTGCTTTTACGGTTTGCTCTGTAATGTATAAAATAGGGAAGTAACCATGAGTAGCACCACAAGTAATAATCTCTAATACTCCAATATCTTGAAAATGTTTAAATCCAGTAATAATATTATCATGGTAAATGTCATGAAATACATGTAAGTCATTAGAATAACGGTCAAAATAGTAGTGAGCCAGTTGATTTTCTTGAGGATTATTTTCCGTTCTCTTGATTTCCTTTTGGGCAAGTTCAATGTGTTTATTTAAATAGGCAATATATCTTTGTTGTAATAATTTATTATCTAGCATATTTAATAGAGGTGGTGTCATAGACATGGTAATACGAAAGTTTACTTTTTCTTCTACTAATTTTTGATAATTTAATAAAAGAGGAATGTAGGTTTCAGAAATGGCTTCAAATAACCATTGTTCCTCTAAATAATCTTCACTTTCTGGATGATGGATAAATGGCAAATGTGCATGTAGCACAAAGCTAACATATCCCTTAGGTTCTTTCATCTGTTATCACAATCCTTTCTCCTTAGTTTTTATAAAAAAAGAACCGTTTCAGGTTTGCAAAAGGCTAAACTTTAAGTAAACCTAAAACCGTTCTAGACAGATTATTTAAAAGTAGAGGTAGGATTTCCCGAAGAAGGATTTGTAAATGAAAAACGAGCCGTAAAAGGGAAATCTTCCTTTTTATAAAACATAGCAAAAAGTTTTTGAATTGGTAATTTATTATCATTTTTAAAAACTGTTGGTACAATAGAAGAAATGGAAGTTACTTGTATTTGATTTGTTTTTACATTCTTAAAAGTAACTGTCTGTCCTATACTTTCAAATAAAATGTGGTCATTAGGTGTAATCATTTCGTTAGAGGAAGAAATAGGTAAATAATCATTAGGAATAGAAACATAATGATTAATAGGGCGTCTTCCTAATTCTACACGATAATGACAGTTGCTATCTGGAAGATGCAAGTACCAACTATTCGCAAAATCATTAATGTCAATTTCATAGCGATAATTCATGGTTTCATTATCAATAATTAAAACTGGCTTGGTATTATTAAAAAAGTATTCTCCAAAAGTGGCAATAAAATTTTCTTTATCCTTATCGGAAATATCCCAATAAACAAATAAAGTAGTTGGTGTTTGTGCTAAAATTTTTACTACTGTTTCGTTATAGCGATAAGGTAAATCATAATATTCTAAAATTTCAATTTTTTTAGTTAATTTAGATGCCTTTTTGGTAGTAGAGGTTGTTTTTCGTTTAGTAGTAGCTTTAGGTGCTACTTTTTTTGTGGTAGTTTTTTTAGAAGCAGTTGTTTTTTGGGTAGTAGCACTTCCTTTTTTCGTAGTAGTTTTTGTGGTACTAGCTTCTTTTTTTACTGTGCTTTTAGCAGTACTTGCTTTTTTTGTAGTAGCTGTTTTTTTAGGTTCTTTTGCACTAGATGAAGCCGCTTTTTTCTTACTGCTAGATACATTTGTGGTAGATTTGATTGGCTCTAATTCTGATACACTTTTTGCTTTCCTTGGCATCTATTTTCCTCCTTAGTAAAACGACAAATTATTTCTACTATAATAGTATATCAAAACAAAAATAAATTCAATACATAAAAGAAGAAAAAATGAAAAATTTTAAAATATTTTAGAAAAAAATGTTTACTTTTATCAAAAGTTTGTATACAATAAAAAATAGAAAATATACAAAAGAAAATTAAAGGAAAGGGGCTTGTATAAACAGATGAAAATATTAATGTTAACATGGGAATATCCACCAAGAATAGTGGGAGGAATTGCTAGAGT
>CALXAS010000051.1 GCA_944386315.1 uncultured Clostridia bacterium
GTTGGGTCAAGTGGAAAATTTAGGCTATCTTCTATTAACTGTTTTTCTACGTGCATAGGCGTTTGAGAATTATATAAAAAATGACAAGAAGAAAAAATTTTTTCTTGCAATAAATGGCTATCACAGTGGGAAGAATGACCAAGCCAAGATTGCAAACTTTGGTTTGCAATAGAAACATCTAGCTCATTTTTGGCATATAGTTGGTTCCAAATTTTAACCTGTTTTTTAATCTTTTTCTTACAAGAAGTACGCAAAAGACGGTGCGTACAAAAAGTACGATAGCCACAAAAATTAACGCCCATTTTAGCTGGATAATAACGAGATTTTTCGTTTAAAAATAAATGTAAATGCTCATATAAAAAAAGAGCAATTTTTTGCAGATATTCGATACATTCTTGTTTATTTTCTAATAAGAGAATAAAATCATCCATATAGCGAACATAATAAGGTAAGTGCAGTGTTCTTTTTACATATTGGTCTAACTCATTTAAATAGATATTAGCAAAAAATTGGCTAGTATAATTACCAATGGGAATTCCTACCTTTTCATGAGGCAGACGTTTATCAAAAATAAGGAGTTTGGTAAAATCAATTAACTCTTTATCAGACATTTGTTTTTGCAGAATATCAAATAAAATGTAAGGGTCAATACTATAAAAGAACTTGTGAATATCACATTTCAAAATCCAAAAATTACCCCAGTTTCTTTGAGCAATACGCATATATTTTTGCACTTGCTCTACTGCTTTATGCGTACCTTTTTCTGGCAAACAAGCATAGGTAGTATCAATAAACTTAGGGATAATATAGGGTTTAATAAATTCTTCCACATACCATTGATGTACAATACGGTCTTGATAAGGAAGGGCTTTAATTTCTCTTTTCTTAGGCTCATAAATAACAAAACTATAATAATTACCTAAATGATAGGTATGGTTTTTAATACGGTTAAGTAAGTTCATAATATTATTTTCTAGGTTAATTTCAAAACGAATGAGTTCGCTTTTATAAGTTTTATTGTTACGAGCCCTTTGGTGAGCAGCCATTAGTTTATCAAATGTTAAATTTTTGCGAAAGCAATTTTTTATCGTTTTTGGCATGACTGTATCCAACCCCCTAACATATTACAAATGTTGGTTAAAATGGTAGTCCAAGCAGTATAGTTTTGCATAGAAATATAATGATATTTATAGGATAAGCGAACATAAACTTTTAATAAATCTAACTGAATGTCTAATTCGCTTAAGTAATGTAGCTTTTCCGATGTTTTATAAACTTTAATAGCATGCATTAACATGTTAAAACCAGCGTATAGAGCAGATTTTAATTCTTTTACTAAAGCAAAAGTTTCTGATTTGGGATACTTTCTCACTAAGTCATTGGTATAGTAAATCAGCTCTAGATATTTTTGATAAATAATTAAATGAGAACCTTGTTCTTTATTATTAGAATAATTCAATTTTTATTACCTCTTACTACTTCATTAAATTTATTTTGAATTTCATATAGAAAATCATAAGATTCACTAATGGATAGAGTGTCAATATTCGTTTGGAGAATTTTATGAACAATTTGCCTGATAGATTCATTTTGCAGATAAGTTTGAGAAGAAAACGGGTCTTGACTGTCTGTAGATGCAATTTCCACATGATAGGGAGTGGAAGCTAACAGTTGCATGTACTTTTCGAGAGAATGAATAGGAAAACCACATTTTACAATATCTTCATTTAGCTTGCCTAGCTTTAAATCTAAAACTTGAGACATCTTTTTAGCATCTTCATCAACAAAGATAAAAAAAATACCGGATTTGAATAAATATAAAGTGTTATCCGTGTAGTCTTTACTATTTTTTAGCGATAGATATTTTTGATAGATTTTACTCATGGAAAATATTACCTCCTTTTACAATAAATGTAAATATTATAAATAAATATACTATACAAAATTTTTGCTGTCAATAGGCAAAATAGATACAAATAGATAAGAAAAAATAAAGTAGAAATAGGATAAAATATGTCAAAATATGGAAAAAAGTGACGAATTAAAATGGGATAAATTTTAGAAAAAAGGTAGTATTTTATAGAAAGCCGTGTTATACTATTACTAGAAAATTTTAAGAAAGGAGTTTTATATGTCAGAAATAAGAGAAAAATTTATTACAGTGCTAGAATCTTTACCGTATGATTTAGATAAAGAAGTACTAAAACGAGACACAAAAGATATTTTGCAAGAGATAACGCAGAAATATGTGGATATGTATGGTACCGCAGATTTGTCAGAGGAAGATAAGGAATGCATACAATCCTTTATTGGAAAAATTTGAATTGGGAAAGGAAAGTGATGGATATGAGTATACCAAAAGAAAATATACCAATGAAAAAAATAGTGGAACTCCTAAAAAAATCAGAAGATGATGGAACTTTCTATGGCTCTATTTACAATTTGTACGTCCTAATAGGGGTTGCAAAAGGTGTTGATGACATTAGAAATGGAAGAGGAGTAACTTTAGAAGAATTTAATAAAGAAATGGAGGAATTGAATGAAAGTTATAGTAGACAATTCGGCTAAAGAAAGTATCTTAAACATATTTTCATATAATTTAAGATACTCCATTAAAAATGCTATTGAAACGAATGTTGATATTCAAATGCATATTAATCATTTAGCTGACTTTCCATATACGGGAAGGTATGTACCAGAAATAGAGGACAAACATTTTAGAGAAATTATTTATAAAAAAACTAGACAATCTTGTTATAGAATAATGTATTACACTTCAGAGAAGAGTAATACAGTTTATGTACTTAATGTACTGAATAGTAAACAAGATTTTAATAAATTCTTAAAATTACATAATTATTTTAAAAATTATTTTAGATTTTAAATTCAATTATTTTTAATTCTTTTACATAATCACCAAATGAATAGATATATGTTTCTTGCAATTACTCAAAAAATAAGATAGAATGGTGCAAAATAACATAGTGTTATGCAATTTAAAGAACGTCCCTAAATTGCATAAAAGGAGAAGGTATGGAAACAGAAGAAATCGCTGAGAAAATTCAAAAAGCAGGAGGAAAATTGTATCGTGTAGGAGGAGCCTTAAGGGATAGATTATTAGGCTTGCCAGTTCATGACGAAGATTTTTGTGTAACAGGAATCACAACACAAGAATTTGAAAGCATTTTTCCACAAGCTATTTTGAGAGGAAAGAGCTTTGCCGTGTATGATTTAGAGGGAAAAGAAATAGCTTTTGCCAGAAAAGAGAAAAAAACAGGGCAAGGGCATAAAGAATTTGGTATTGAAACATCTCCCCATATTAGTATTGAAGAAGACTTAGCAAGAAGAGATATTACCATAAATGCCATGGCAGAAGAGGTACTTACAAAACAATGGATAGACCCTTTTGGAGGGAAAAAAGACTTGCAAGATAAAAAAATTAGAGCTGTTTCAAAAGCTTTTAGAGAGGATCCTTTAAGAGTTTACAGAGTAGCAAGATTTGCAGCAATGTTAGAGTTTACTGTGGAAAAAGAAACCATACAATTGATGAAAAGCTTAAAACAGGAATTATATACTTTATCTGCAGAAAGAGTGTTTCATGAATTGGAGAAGGCTTTAAAAACAAGTAAACCTTCTTTATTTTTCCGAGTATTACAAGAAGCAAATGTGTTAGAAGTACATTTTAAAGAAATCTATGATTTAATTGGTAGTTTGCAACCTAAAGAATATCATCCAGAAGGAGATAGTTTTGAGCATACCATGCAGGTGGTAGATAAAAGCACATTATTAACAAACGACTTAAAAGTTAGATTTAGCTGTTTAGTACATGATTTAGGAAAAGGTGTTACCCCAAAAGAAATGCAACCTCATCATTATGGACATGACGAAAAAGGGGTGGCATTGGTAGGAAATTTAGGAAAAAGATTAAAAATCCCCAAACTATGGATAAAATGTGGAAAAGTGGCTGCAAAAGAACATATGAAAGGAGGAATTTTTTCCAAAATGACACCTGCCAAACAGGTAGATTTTATTACTAGAGTAGCAAAATCTCCACTAGGATTAGAAGGAATGAAAATAGTGGTGATGTGTGATAAAGCAAGAAATACAGCATCTTTTCCAACAGATATTGTATTTGATAGTTTGGGAAAAGAAATGTTGCAAACCGTAACCGGAAAAACAGTGCAAGAAAAATATGGAGAAGAACAAGGGGAAAAAATAGCAGAACTTTTGAGAATGGATAGGATAAGTTGGTTAAAACAAAAAAAATGAAATTTCTTTTTTTCGTGTGCAAACATTGACTTTTTCGAGATTTCCGTATATGATATATGTATTAAAAATATGCATTTTTATAGAAAATAAAAAGATATGCAAAAAGAACCAAAAACCGTTCAAGGAGGAAAAAATATGGGTGAGGTTATAGTAATAACATCTGGAAAGGGTGGCGTTGGAAAAACAACTACAACAGCCAATTTAGGTTCTGCTTTAGCACTAAGAGGAAAAAAAGTAGTGTTAGTAGATACAGATATTGGGCTTCGTAATTTAGATGTTGTTATGGGACTTGAAAATAGAATTGTTTATGACATCGTAGATGTTGTAGAAGAAAAATGCAAATTAAGACAAGCTCTCATAAAGGACAAACGTTTTAACGAGTTATTCCTACTTCCAGCAGCGCAAACAAGGGATAAAAGTGCAGTAAATGAAGAACAAATGATAGAACTAACCAAAAAACTAAAAGAAGAATTTGATTATATTCTAGTAGATTGCCCAGCAGGAATTGAGCAAGGTTTTAAAAATGCAGTAGCAGGAGCTGATAGAGCCATTGTTGTAACAACAGCAGAAATATCTGCTATTCGTGATGCAGATAGAATTATTGGTTTATTAGAAGCTTCTGAAATTAAAAATCCAGAATTAGTCATTAACCGTTTACGTCCTAATATGGTAAAAAAAGGCGAAATGATGGATGTAGAAGATATTGTAGATTTATTATCTATAGATTTAATTGGTGTAGTACCAGATGATGAGTATATTATTACACAAACCAATAAAGGAGAACATGTTACATCTAATCATAAGGCTCCTTCTGGGAAGGCGTATACAGAAATTGCAAGAAGAATATTAGGAGAAAATGTAGAAATAACCATTCCTGGAAGAGAAAAAGGGTTCATGGCAAAAATCAAAAGAATTTTCTCTAAAAAATAAGAAAAAATCAAAAGTGGAGGAAATAGGATGTTCGAGAGTATCACAAAATTTTTTAAGAAATTTACGAAGCAAAAAGAAGCAGATTCTAAAGATACAGCAAAAGAAAGATTACATTTAGTATTAATGCAAGATAGAGCCAATGTTTCTGCTGATTTCTTAGAATTAATGAGACAAGAAATTATAGAAGTAATCAAAAAATATGTAGACGCAGATGAAAGTGCCATAGATGTAAAGCTAATTAATAAAACAAATAGTGATGGTACAATTGGTGCACCTGCCCTTTATGCTAATATTCCTATTGTTAGTATTAAAGATGAATCCAGAAAAATAACAATACCAAAGCAAGAAAATAAAGAAAAAGAAGAAAACATGCAAAAAGAAAAAATTCAAGAGGAAGTAAAAAAGGCAGAAGAAGTGATTGAAAAAGCAGAACAATTAGAACAAAAAGAAAATGCCGATGAAGGAACACAAGAGGAGAATACAGCAGTGGAAGAAAACAAGGAAGAAGCAAGCACAGAGGAAACAGAAAAAGAAACGGCAAAAAGTGAAAAGAAAATAGAAGACCAATTAGAAACAAAAGAAAATGAAAAAGCAGAAGCTTAAAGAAAGCAAGAATAGCCAATTCTTTTCCAACCAAAGTTTGTACTTTTAGAGAAGAAAGGATAGGAATCGTGAGGAAAAAAATTTGGAAAAATATAGAATGGGGAATACTAATCTGTACCATTTTATTAATTGGTATAGGACTAGTAGCACTATTTTCTGCAACACAAAATACGGAATATGAAGAATTAAAAAGGCAGATAATGTGGATTGGAATTAGTATTCCTATTGTAATAATGGTGATATGGATAGACTATGAATGGATAGCTAAAATATCACCTATTATATATGGAATTGTATTAATATTGCTAGTAGCTGTTTTATTTACAGAACCAATAAACGGAGCAAGTAGTTGGTTCAATTTAGGTGCATTTTCTATTCAACCATCAGAATTTGCAAAAATTCTTACGGTTATTGTATTTGCATTAGTCATTACAAAAATACAAACAAGAGGTAGGGATGAACTTAGTAGACCTACTAGGCTACTATTAGCCCTTATGGTTGTGGCAGTTCCAGTTTTATTAATTATTAAACAACCTGATTATGGAACAGCACTTGCCTTTTTAATGGCTACTGTATTTATGCTATTTGTTGCAGGAATCAAAAAAAGATATATTATTGGAGCCATTTTAATTGTAGTAATTGCAGCTCCTTTACTATATTTCTTTATATTGCCAGAACATGCTAAAACTAGAATTGATGTATTTCTAAATCCTGATTTAGACCCAAGAGGAGCAGGATATAATGTGATACAATCTAAATTAGCCATTGGTTCTGGTCAATTCTTAGGAATGGGATTATTAAAAGGAAACCAAACACAATTAGGATTTCTATATCCTAAAACGACAGACTTTATCTTTTCTGTAATAGGAGAAGAAATGGGATTTGTAGCGACAGCAGGCATCGTTATTGTTTATGTGGTATTAATTACAAAAGCAATTTATGTGGCAAAAACAGCCAAAGATGATTTAGGTTCCTATATAGCAGCCGGAATTGCAGGTATTTTCCTATTTCATATGGTAGAAAATATAGGAATGACAATAGGTCTGCTTCCTATTACTGGTGTTCCACTACCATTTGTAAGCTATGGAGGAAGTTCTTTGCTTACCAACTTAATTTTAATTGCACTATTATTAAATATTAGTGGAAGAAGACAAAAAGCAATATTTGTAGAATAGAAGGTAGAAATGCAAGTGTTATTAAAACCATTAACGATTGGAAATGTAAGCCTAGAAAATAATGTGATTTTAGCCCCTATGGCAGGACTAACCGATAATCCTTTTCGTAGAATTGTAAAACAGGTAGGAGGAGTAGGTTTAGTTTGCACAGAAATGATAAGCAGTAAGGGGATTTTTTATCATGACCAAAAAACGTTTTCGTTATGGGATAGAAACGAAGAAAAAGAGCCTGTAGCGGTACAAATTTTTGGAAGTGATAAAGAAGCCATTAGCTATGCAGTAAAAGTACTAGTAGAGAAAAATGCGAAAATTATTGATATCAATATGGGATGTCCAGCTCCTAAAATTGTGAAAAATGGAGACGGAAGCAAGCTATTATTAAATTTACCATTAGCAGAAGAAATTGCAAGAGCAGCGGTAGAAGTAGCAGAAGGGAAAGTACCTATTACGGTAAAAATGAGAATAGGATGGGATAAAGAACATATTGTAGCAGTAGAGGCAGCTAAACGATTAGAAAGAGCAGGTGTATCTGCTATTACCGTTCATGGCAGGACAAGAGAAGAATATTATGCAGGAAAAGCAGACTGGGAAATGATAAAAAAAGTAAAAGAAGCGGTTTCTATTCCTGTTATTGGAAATGGGGATATCAAAACCAAAGAAGATGCTATTTCCATGTTAGAGAGGACAAAAGTAGATGGCATTATGATAGGAAGAGCAGCAGTAGGAAATCCATGGTTATTGCGAGAAATTATTAGCTTTTTACAAGAAAAAGAGATAGTACCTATCTGTAGGGAAGAAAAATTACAAACGATTCTGCAACATATCGATTGGGAGGTAGAAGAAAAAGGAGAGATAGTAGGAATAAAAGAACTAAGAAAACATTTATGTGCTTATTTAAAAAATATGCCGGAAGCGGCAAAAATGAGAGAAAAAATCAATACAATAGAAACAAAAAAGGAATTGGTACAAAGCTTTACTGAATACTTTCAAAGTTTAGGAATATAGATAGAATAAGAAATAACAGGAGGGGAAAATATCTGATGCATAAAAAAATAAAAATTCTATTTATTATCCTATTAGGAATTGCCGTCATTTCCTTTTTTATTTTTTTCATTTTTTGTGATAAAACAAAAGAAAATGGAAATACTATAACTAGTCGATCGGAAGAAGAAATGATACAAAGTATTTTAAATATGGAGCAGTATACAGCAGAAATGTTGGTGGAAGTACAAAGTAATAAAAACAATAATCAATATAAAATAAAACAAACTTATACAAAGCCTAATAGAGAAAGGCAAGAAATATTGGAACCAAGTCATATTGCAGGAATAATTACAGAATATGATGGACAAAACTTAATACTTACAAATCCAAAATTAAACTTAAGCTCTCTATATGAAAATTATCCCTATGCGGTGAGTAATGATTTATGGCTGGGTAGCTTTGCAAGTGATTATCAAACTTATACCAATAAAAAGAGTAGCATAGAAGAAGGACAAATTTTATTAGAGGTAAAAAATGAAATGGGCAATAAATATAATTTATACAAAAAACTTTATATAGACACAAAAACAGGAAAACCAACAAAATTAATCGTACAGGATATTAACCAAAATACCACGATTTACATATCATATACTAAGATAGAAATATCTTAAAAATGCGCATATTTAGAATAAATAAAAAAGCACTTTCGATACGTAAAAATAGTAGGAGTGATTCACAAATGGTAATAAAAAGAGGAGATATGTTCTATGCGGATTTAAGTCCAGTGGTAGGTTCAGAACAAGGAGGAATTAGACCAGTTATTATCATACAAAATGATATAGGAAATAAGCATAGTCCCACAGTAATTGCAGCAGCAATTACCTCTCAGACAGGAAAAAATAAATTACCTACTCATATAGAAATAGGCTCACAAAATAACGGATTAAAAGCAGATTCGATTGTGCTAACAGAACAAATTCGTACAATTGATAAAAGTAGATTAAAAGAAAAAATTGGGCATATTGATGATGAAGTGGTAATGGAAAAAATTAATAATGCACTAGGTGTTAGCTTTGGTTTGTGAACTTTAGGGATGTTCCTTAAAGTTCACAAACTTTTTATACTCTTAATTTTTTAATAATTTTAATTTCATCATATAAACGTTTTTTTACATGTTCTCTTGTATCAATAGCAGTGATAAATTCTGACAAAATTTGTTCATAATTATCAAGAGTTTCTCCTTGTTTTAAAAGAATTTTCATACCTTCCTCATAATATTTCTTTTCTGAATCTTTTTTTGCTTTATTTCGTTTTTCTCCATACTTGGCAACAGTTTGCAATCTTTTAATTTCTTCTTTTAAAAAGTTGATATAATCCATCACACAAGCAATTTCGTAATAAATATCGTCAATTACTACTTTAAATAAAGCTTTTAGTGCAGTACTATCGATTTTTCCTACTTTATAATCTTCCTTTAACATATCCAAAGCGACTGGTTTTAAATATTCTTCAGGTCTGGCATCTTTAATTAATTCTTTTAAAGTTTCAGAAATATTAATATGTGTTGTATATTGTCTCTTGGTTACAATGGCGTCATATTCGTCGGCTACACGAATAATTTGAGCAACATAAGGAATATCTTTTTTGGTTAAACCTTGAGGATATCCTGTACCATTTAAAGCTTCGTGATGATATAAAGCACCATCTGCATAAGGTCTTAATTCTAAATCGTGCATACACATATCGTATCCAAGCGTGGTATGCTTTTTCATAATTTCAAACTCTTCTAGAGTGAGAGGACCAGGTTTGGATAAAATTTCATAAGGAATTTTTAATTTCCCAATATCATGTAGATAGGCACAAGTGGTAGCGTATACGGTGTAAACTTTTTTGCATTTTAAATATTCACAT